>CAMWWW010000036.1 GCA_947178015.1 uncultured Clostridia bacterium | reverse complement strand
CTTCCAGCTCCGCAAGCCCCGATGGTCTCTTTCTCCTCCATAATTAATATATTGTAAATCCCAGCTTTCTTCTGTACTGCATAACCCACATTTTCCAAATTGCCTGCCATATTTTTTTGCCGATACAGGTAATATGGCTGCAATCCCATTTCTCTGGCATATTGTTCCATCATAGAAGCGGTTTTTTCATCCAGCACGCCTGTGCAGTCCTTATACTCTTCCCACAGCTCATTTAGTCTGGATGCTCTTTTTATCGCGAGTGCATGGACGGTCACGCTGTCTGGCTTCAGCTCTGCAATCTCCTGCATTGTATGCTCCATTTCCTGATATGCTTCTCCCGGAAGCCCGCTGATCAGATCCATATTGATATTGTCAAAACCGCAGCTTCTTGCCAGATAAAATGCTTCCTTTACCTGATCTATTGTATGTTTTCTGCCTATTCGATCCAATGTCGCTTGGTTCATAGTCTGAGGATTGACGGAGATGCGGCTCACACCATGGTTTTTTAACATCCGCAGCTTCTCCTCCGTTATGCTGTCCGGGCGCCCTGCCTCCACAGTAAACTCCTGATGATAAGAGAAGTCAAAGGTCTTCTTGATGCTGCTAAGCAGCCTGTCAAGCTGCTTAGGGGTCAATGTTGTGGGTGTGCCGCCGCCGATATAGATCGTATTCAGCTTTCTATCCTTCATTTTATCTGCCACATAGCGAATTTCTTTGCACAAAGCATCCAGATAGGCATCCACCTGCTTCTCCCAACGCTTGATAGGGTAGGAGGTAAAAGAACAATACAGACATCTGGTCGGACAGAAGGGAATTCCCACATACAGACTATAGCCCTTCTGATAGTCAATATTCTTTAGTATCTCACGCTCCCTTTCTGCGATCTCTATACTTAATGCCGTCTTCTCTTTCCCTGTATAATAGGTATT
This sequence comes from uncultured Clostridia bacterium, assembly GCA_947178015.1. Lineage (GTDB taxonomy): Bacteria > Bacillota > Clostridia > Lachnospirales > Lachnospiraceae > RGIG8607. The sequence goes on along the minus strand of CAMWWW010000036.1, from coordinate 11,241 downwards.
CCACATATATGCGGCAATTTCCTTTGCCGATCTTCCCTCCGCCAGCATTGCAAAAGGAATCTTTGTCGGACGGATTCCCGTAAGCGTTCCCCATGGAAGAGTTTTTCCTGTATATTTAGCCAGCAGCTCATAAAGTGCACGTTTTAGTTCATTCTTTATCTCCCCGCGTTCCAGCCCGGCCACAAAAATAGTTTTAGCTGCGATGGATTCCTCCTCCGCAGCTTTATGTAACGCAGCCGTAATAACGTCCGGCTGATAGATCACCTTAATGCAAAGCCCCTCGCAGCCTCCCGATACTCTTACCACCTCTTCGCTTGGAAAAAATGCCTTGATAAGAGAATAGATATCATACTCAAAATTTTCTTCACTTAGTTCTAAGCCAATCATTTTTTATTTCAATTCCCCCATTACAGCTTTCTTTATTTCACGCCAGCCACCGGATTGTATTTCTTTTCATGTTCTATTGTGGTCGGCTCCCCATGCCCAGAATAGACTGGCGTATCATCAGGAAGACCAAAAAGCTTCTCTCTGATGGATCGCACCAACGCAGATGTGCTTCCTGTCGGAAAATCAGTTCTTCCCACACTCTCCTCAAAAAGTGTGTCCCCACTTATCAGAAATCGATCCTCTGGAAAATAATAACAACAGCTTCCCTTTGTGTGTCCCGGCGTCGCGATCACCTGAATGGAAAAATCTGCGACAGAAAGCATTTGTCCATCCTTTAACAATACATCAGGTTTCACAGTAAGACTATCTCCAAACATAGCAGATAAATTATATGTTGAAGATTCCAATACCTCTTTTTCTTCTTCAAGGCAATAGACAGGACAGTGATATTGGCTCCTTAGCTGTTCCACAGCCCCGATGTGGTCAAAATGCCCATGTGTCAGCAAAATAGCCTCTGGCACAAGTTCGCCCTCGTCTATCGTTCTGCTTATCTTAAGCGCTTCCTCCGCCGGGTCCACAAGCAGTGCCTTTTTCGTCTCCGCATCGTAGATCAGATAACAATTTGTCCGCATCGCTCCCGCCAAAATCCGCTGCATCAATGTCTGTCCCATCAGCCGCTCGTCCTTTCAATATCAATAATACTTTCCACATTTCTAAGCCTATCCACCAGCCTGTTTAGTTCTTCCTTTCCCTGAATCTCAAATGCCATATTGATCGTCGCAATCCCCTGCTTGCTGGTACGGCTGTTCAATGATTTCACATCGATCTGACGCTCCGTCAGAATCTTTGAAATATCTGCAAGAATTCCTGTTCTATTGTTTGCAATCAACTTGATCTCTGCCTGATAGTGCTCCTGATTAGAGCTTCCCGCCGTTTCCTGCCACTCGGCATCGATCATTCTCGCGCGATCTATCTCCGGGAGATTGATCATATTGATGCAGTCTGTCCGGTGAATCGAGACGCCTCTCCCTCTGGTGACAAATCCGACAATCTCATCGCCCGGCACCGGAGAACAACATCTGGAAAAACGAACCGCCACATCATGAATTCCCTTTACAACAATCGCACTTTCTGACTTTGCAACCTTTACCTTGCTCTCCTTATTCTCCTTCGAGCTGGAAGAGATCGCCTCCAGCACCTGCGCGTCCGTCATTTCCTTCTTGTGCTTCTTCTCATACTCCTCCACAAGCTTATTGACAATCTGGCCTTCTTTTAAGCCGCCGTGCCCTAGCGCCGCCATCACGGATTCCCAATCGCGGAAGCCGTATTTTTTCAGCACTTTCTCGACAAATTCAGGCTTCACTATATCACTCTGGACAATCCCCTTCGTCTTGCAGTATTTCTCCATCATCTCCTTGCCCAGAATAATATTATCTTCCTTCAGTTCTGCCTTAAACCACTGATTGATCTTATTCTTTGCCTGCGTGCTCTTTACGATATTCAGCCAGTCGCGGCTGGGACCTCTGGAATTCTGCGAGGTGATAATCTCAACCTGATCGCCATTTTGTATCACATAGTCAATCGGCACCATTCTGCCGTTCACCCTTGCTCCCACCATCTTATTGCCGACCGCACTATGGATGCTGTAGGCAAAATCAATGGGATTCGAACCATTTGGCAGATTTTTTACATCGCCTGATGGAGTAAAACAATAGATGCTTTCCGAAAACAAATCCAGATCGCTTTTCAGAAGGCTCATAAACTCCTTGTTATCCGACATATCGCGCTGCCATTCCAAAATCTGGCGCAGCCAGCTTAATTTTTCCTCCTCGCTTCTCGCCACATCCTTTCCGGTTATGCCCTGCTTGTATTTCCAGTGCGCCGCAATTCCGTATTCGGCTGTTCGATGCATCTCCATGGTTCGTATCTGGATCTCAAAGGGCTGCCCATTTGAGGCGATCAGTGTGGTGTGCAGCGACTGATACATATTTGGCTTTGGCATGGCGATATAATCCTTAAATCTGCCCGGTATCGGTTTATAATGCTCATGGATCACACCAAGAGCTGCATAGCAGTCCTTGACATCCTCCACAATAATGCGCACCGCAAAAAGATCATAAATCTGATCCAATGTCTTATTCTGATTTACCATCTTGCGGTATATGCTAAAGAAGTGCTTGATTCTTCCGTCCACCTTCGCCTCAATGCCGCCTTCTATCATCTCCTCCTGCACATCATTGATAATCGACTGCACAAACTCCTCTCTGGATTTCTTTGTCAGGGCGATCTTCTCCACCAGATCATAATATGCTTCTGTCTCCAGATATTTTAAAGACAGATCATCCAGCTCAATCTTAATCTTAGAAATACCAAGGCGCTGTGCGATCGGCGCATAGATATCCATGGTTTCTCTGGCGATCTCCTTCTGCTTTTCCGGCCTTTGATATTGTAGCGTTCGCATATTGTGCAAGCGATCGGCAAGCTTAATCAAGATCACGCGGATATCCTTCGCCATGGCAAGAAACATCTTTCTTAAATTTTCTGCCTGAACCTCAAGCCGATCCATGGAGTATGATAACTGCGTCAGCTTGGTGACGCCGTCTACCAAGAGCGCCACCTCCCCGCCAAAGATTTCAGAGAGTTCCTGCTTTGTCATCACCGTGTCTTCCACCACATCATGGAGAAGCCCTGCCGCTATCGTCTCCTTATCGAGTTCCAGCTCTGCAAGAATAATGGCAACACAGAGCGGATGAATAATATAAGGTTCGCCAGATTTTCTCAGCTGTCCCTCATGCGCATCCTTCGCCACTTTATATGCATTCTCTATCATCACCAGATCGGTGGATGGATGATACTTTAGAATCTCCTTTATCAAAGAATCATAAAGCTCCTCCGGATCAGTAAAGTCTGCCGGCTTTAGCAGAGAATCACTATCCGAGGCAGCAGTTACCTTGCTTTCTTTTCTTACCAGATTCCTATCATTTTTCTCTGCCATAAGATCCACCTTCCTGTTTTTTTATTTCTATTCCAAATACATTCTGTACATAAGTATATCGACTTCTGTCGAAAAAAGCAAGTGCTTCTATAACTACAGATTTCGTATCCATGTTCCCGCAAGACCTACCCAGCTCTGTACCTCAGGAACAATGGTATTGCTTCCATTTGCCGATTTCGTCTCCGCATTTGCAAGAGACAGACCATGACTGCCTCTGGGATAGATATGAAGCTCAAATGGCACCTTCTTTTCGCGCAGAGCGGAGGCAAAAAGCATACTATTCTCCACCGGCACACTGCCATCCTCATACGTGTGCCAAAGAAATGCAGGAGGGGTATCTTCCGTCACCTGCCGCTCCAACGACACCAAATCCTCATATTCCTTCTTTTCTCCAAGCAAAGATACAATAGAGCCCCTGTGCGCAAATTCACCTGCCGTAATAACAGGATAACACAGTATCAGACCAGATGGCTTTATCTGTTCCGGCTTTGTGCCAAGAGGCTGATATAATAACTCTCTATTATAAAGAACCCCCACGCTCGCCGCCAGATGTCCTCCTGCCGAAAATCCCAGAACAATCACTTTATTCGGATCTACATGCCATTTCTGTGCATTTTCCCGAATTGTCAGCACCGCCTTTGCCGCTTCAAGCTGTGGTCTTGGAAATACTGCCGCCGGCGCGCAGGAATAATAAAGCACAAACGCCTGAAAACCCATGGCGTTCATCTGCACAGCGATGGCCTCCGCCTCTCTGTCCGAGGTATGCGTATATCCGCCTCCCGGACAGATAAGCACCGCTGGACGCACACGGTTCTCATCGATCGCTTTATAATTATCCAACACATACGTCACAAGGTATGGATAACAGTTTTCTCCATTATTTCCATCAATTACCAAATCTATTCTCTCACAAATCATACTACTCCTCATTTCTGTGATATTTTCATATTTTATACGTTTTATAGTGTAAAGGAAAAGGCAGGGCACCTCCCTGCCTATCCATTTTCAACGGCACGCTATTGTTCGCTCTACTTTCCATCATAGCAGATTACAGAAGCCACATCCCTGCCCTCTAAACGTTCTCTTCCTTTCAGTCCGGCAAGCTCCATCAGAAATACAATCCTAACCACTTCTCCGCCAAGCTGCTCTACTAATTTTATAATCGCCTCAATCGTGCCTCCCGTCGCAATCAGATCGTCAATGATTACAACCTTCTGCCCCGGCCGAATGGAATCCTTATGCATCTCTATGGTGGCACTGCCATATTCCAGATCATAGCTCATCTCCACCGTCTCACAGGGAAGCTTTCCCTTCTTCCGAACGGGAATAAATGCCTTGTGCATATTATAGGCAATCGGCACTCCAAAGATAAATCCTCGTGATTCAGGCCCAACAATCACATCAAAGTCCACATCCTTCAGCTTCTCCTGCATCTTGTCAATCGCAAGCTGAAGCCCGTCTGCATCCTGCAGAACCGATGTGACATCCCGAAAGATAATCCCTTTCTCTGGAAAATCTGGTATGCTTCTCACATAATCCTCTATATTTTTCATCGCTCTTAAGCCTCCCTGTATTTCTTTGTAATATATTCCTTTGCAAATTCCACATTCTCCGGCTTTGTTCCCTCAAGAAGAATATGAATCAATGGCTTATGTGTTTTTACAAGACTCATAAGCAGATTATAATTCAAGATTCCTTCTCCAGTAATCTTGCTAATCACCTTTCCGTCCTCAATCACAAAATCCTTGGAGTGAATCGCAGCTATCTCCTCCCCCACCAATTCAAACGCTTCTTTTAGGATTGTATCCTGATCTTTATAATTATCCATCGAGATCACATTGACAGGATCAAAAATAATCATTAAATTGGGGGAATGAATCGCATCCAAAACCTTTCTCGCACGCTTGCAGTCATACACAATATGATTGTAAACTGGCTCAATCGCAAAGATCACGCCCATCTTCTCTGCATACTCTACAATCTCGCGGCAGCTCTCGATAAAAATAGCAAGCGCCTCCTCCGAGTGATTTGCCTCCTCATAGCGGTACTCTTCATTGACAGCACCTGTCTCTGTTCCAACCATGCCGCAGCCCAACAGAGCAGCAAAGCGGATATTTGCTTTATACGTTTCTTTTGTCTTAGCAAGCCTTTCCTTATTTGGATCAGCAAGATTAAGATAACAGCCCAACACAGACACGTCCACCTTATTCTCAGCAAATACCTGCCGCATATACATTGCCATGCCCGGCGTCATCGCCTCATTATTTACATTAAAATCACGGATCGCCTTCTTTAAGGCAAGCTGCGTGCAGCAAAATCCCTTCTTTTTGATATTAGCCACCCATTCCTCAAAAGGTGCCTCTTCCATATCGTGCCCTCTGACTCCCAAGCGCAGTGTATCTGTCATCGTTTCTCCTCCATTCCGTGCCATGCACATTCTATTTTCTATCTATCTGAAATAAGTGTATCTATATTTTCTGTCATCAATACTTCGCTCTCGCAGCCCTCCACCTTTACATTTTCAATCTCCAAAGTGGCGATATTATTCGCATAGATCCCTTGTTTCACAGTAGGCACAATTCCCTCCATCATTGCGGGAACTCCCATCATTGGCTTCTCTGTATAGGTGACGGTAATATTTTTCATCTCCACCTTCTCAATCTTCCGCTCCGGCAGCCCATACAGAAATGCCGCCGCCACATGGCAGTTTGTACAGACAATATCACGGAAGGCAAGCTTTTTAATATAAGGCGTGCGCTCATCTATAGGAAGCGCCTCCTTTGACCGCACATATTCCGTGGTTCCATCTGGGTCACAGAAATAGAAGGAATTAATTACAAACGGCGTCATCACCTGATCCATATGAATATTTTCAAACAATACATCATCGACAACGGCATCCTCCCCGCGCCCTCTTCGAGTCTTAATGCGCAGACCCCTGTCCGTATTGATAAACAAGCAGTCCCTCACCGTCAGATTCCTTACGCCCGCTGCCATCTCGCTGCCTATGGTGATAGACCCATGCCCATCTCTCATACAGCACTGGCGAATCATCAGATTCTTTGAAGGCACCTTGTACTTTGCCCCCATATAGATCTTACCAGACTTTATTGCGATACAATCATCTCCAAGCGAAAAATAAACGCCGATAATCTCCACATTCTCGCAGGACTCTGGATCAAGTCCATCGGTGTTCGGAGAATCCTTCGGATTTAAAATCTTTAAGTCGATAAACTTTAGATTCTTTGAAAAATAAGGATGCAGATTCCACGAAGGGCTGTTCATAACCTGAATTCCCTGAACGACCATATTTTCACAATGGCTCATAAAAATCTGCCTTGGACGCCATGCGATCCGCCGGATCTTTGGATTCTTCCACCAATTCTCATGGTTCGCACATCCGTCAATCACGCCCTTGCCGTAAATCATCACATTGGACACATGAATACAGGTGATAATGGCGGCAAACATATCCAGAGGATTTCCCTCCCATGTGCCCAGATTATACTCACTGCTCTCATCATAGCTCTCGATCAGTCCCGGCATCATGGCAAATCTCTCCCTCTCCGTAAATGCTGACAGAACAGCGCCCTCGGCAATCTCAAACCGAATATCGCTCTTCATAAAAAGAGAAGTGATCTTATACACTCCCGCCGGCACCAGCACCCGCCCGTCTTTCGGGCAGGCATAGATCGCGGCCTGTATGCTTACCGTATCGTCGCGCTCCCCGTCTCCAAGCGCGCCGAAATCCCGCACATTGAGCGTATAGCTCTCATAATCTGTCCGAAGCATCACTGTCTCAGAAACCTCATCCCCCTGCTTGATGTAAATGCAGTATTCTGTATCTGGTTTCAGTCCGCTAACTGTATGTACCACCTTATTGGTCTTTTCCGCCAGCTTACCATTTACATAGATCTCATATTCTTCCTCAAGCTGAAAAATACCGGCGTCCTTACACTCTAATGTAAAACTGCGCGCCTCTTTAAATATAATATCAAATTTCATATCTGCCAAAACCCTCCCTGTCTGCTATAATGCCCTCTGATATTCCTCGTAAGCAAGATGCATCTCCTGCGGCATCCCTGTCAAATCCTCCTCAGCCGCCATCGCTGCCGCCGCTTCATACATCGCCTTCCCAATCCCTAGATATTTCTCAGCAAGCACTGCTTTCATGCGGCATCCCTTCAATATCGCATAGGAAATCATAAAAGAACCCGCTATATCAGGAGGATTTCCTCCACCTACGGGCACATCAAGCCTGTCTGCAAGCATACAGGTTTCCTCACTATAGTTTGAAAGTGCAATGCAAAGAACCTTTTTGTACAAGCTCTCAAAATACTTGTAATGCTCAAATATCTCCTGTGACATCACTGACATCGTATCAATTAAGCTTAACAGATACAATGCTGCCTTTGGCAGATACAATTCCTGATGTTCTCTGTAAAATTCCTCATCTATTGCTCTAAAATGGTCGCGGATCGCGTTGTAATTCTCCTTCTTTCCATCTTCTGTGTCATGCTTCATCATCGTAGGAAGAACCTTGTACGCTTCCTCCACGCTGTTCTTGGAGGGATCACTCCCCAAGCACTCCTTAATATACTCCCTATAACCCATTCTGCTATCCCTGCCTTTCTATCCTGTCCAATTGTCGCCTAGCCATATTTGGCTTATATAGTAAGAATAACCAGTTGTATATGTTAAGGATACCATTTTCGACATTGAGTGTCAATTATAAATCTTGTTCTTCTATACTTTATACCCGCATATTGTGATTTGTATTTTCTCTACCCCTCGAAATTCATTGATGGAGGGATAATAGAGCACCGATATCGTACTTCCCATATGTACACTCCCCGTAAATGCCTCCACATCTCCAAAATATACGGCTTCCATCTGGCAGCCATTCTTGTCCTCCACCATCATCTTGACAGCATTGTGATTCTGCCCTATTATCCTCAAGTTTCTAATATAAATATCCTTTTCTGCAAACAATGGCTTTTCATTTCCCCTGCCAAATGGTTCCAGAATGGAAAATCCCCGAATCAGCTCCTTTGTGATATATCCCAACGGCATCTGTACATCGATCCAGCGCTTACAGATATAATCCTCCGGCGCTAACGTACAATTCTCATTCAATGCTTTTATCCATGGTGTTAGATTTTTCTCCTGCAAGGACAATCCTGCCGCCATTGGGTGCCCGCCAAATTTATCCAGATATTCCCGGCATTTTACCAGCTCCTCAAACATGGAATAGCCTTCGATCGATCGGCCGGAACCCTTTAATCCATGCTCTGTCTTTGTCAACACAAACGTTGGCTTATAATAGTGTTCCTTCAGCCTGCCCGCAATAATTCCGGCAAGGCTCTCATGACATTCCGGCAGATAGACAACCAGCACCTTATCCTGTGCACCCGATTGATCAAGAAACTCACATGCCTTTTTGGTTTCCTGAGCAGTCAAAAGCTTCCTGCTGTCATTGAGAGCCTTCAGCTCTCCCGACATCCTGTCCGCCTCGAACTTATCCTCACAAAGAAGAAGCGACAGGGCGCGCTTTGCGGTATCCAATCTGCCCCCGGCGTTCAGACACGGTGCAATAATAAAACCTATGTGATAGGAATTCAGTGTGCTTGGATCAATTCCATTGACATACATCAAGGAACGAAGTCCCGGATTCTGTGTGTGTTTGAGTCGTGAAAGTCCCTCCTTTACGATAATCCGATTCTCATCCTTCAGCTCCATCACATCTCCGACTGTCGCCACAGCGGCAAATTCTAACAGCTCATATGCCTCCTGTGCGGATATGCCGAGTTTTTCATAAAGTGCCTGAATTAATTTATAGGCAACTCCCGCGCCGCACAGCTCTTTAAAGGGATAGGCACAATCTTGCTGTTTTGCGTTAATCACCGCATCCGCCGGAGGCACAAGGTAAGTCCTGCCTTCCTCATTTTCCTCGTAGGGAATATCGTGATGATCGGTAATAATCATAGTGATACCGAGATCTTTCGCATAAATAGTCTGTTTTATGGCGGCTATCCCATTATCGCAGGTGACGATGGTATCCACACCGCTCTCTTTTGCCTCTTCTATCAGACGCTCATTTATTCCATAGCCATCCAACATTCGGTGTGGAATTTCGCTGTCCACATCCGCGCCGCACCGCATTAGCCCCTTTAATAAAATACACGCCGCATTCACGCCATCCGCATCATAATCCCCGATAATGCGGATTTTTTTCTTCTGAGCAAGCTTCTGGGCAAGGATTTCCACTGCCTTCTCCATATCCTTAAGAAGCCATGGCGAATACATGTCTTCTTTCGTCCCACACAGATATTTTCGGATCGCTTCTTCTCCCACCACATCCCGGTTTCGAATAATGCGCGCCAACACAGGATCGATGGAAAACTGCTTTCCTATCTCTGAAAAATCTGCCCTCTTGCTGTATATCATCCACTTTTCCATAATTTACCTCTTATCATGCTTATCTTCCAGCTTCCACTTTTTTAATCAATCACTATCCTAAAATCCTGAAACGGATGGTACCATTATTATATCTGCCACACGACAAAAAAACAAGTACAATAGGCTTTACGCCGGCAGCTTTTTGTAGTAAACTATTGATCATCATATGAAAGCGAGGTAGCCCATGAAAAAGCTTTTTCGTATTGGAAATCAGTTTTTATATAAGATGAAGCATGATTTTGTGAATGCTTTCGCCGCACAAGCAGCATTGTTTATTCTGATCTCGGTCTTTCCTATTATTATGACGTTATTAAACCTCATTCAATTTCTTCCGGTGACAAAATCAGATTTTCTGCGTTTTGTCATTGAAGTGATACCAGATAACTTTACCTCACTTGCCGTCAACATTATCGAAGATCTGTACCAGAAATCTTCGGGAACCTTGTTATCTTTATCCGCTCTCATCACTGTCTGGTCTGCCTCACGAGGCACTATGGCGGTTATCAATGGGCTAAATTCGGTATATGACATAGAAGAAAACAGAAATTATCTGGTTCTTCGCATTGTATCCTGCTTTTATACCATTACCTTTGTGGCAATTATTTTATTTACCCTCATGCTTCTGGTATTTGGAAACAGCATTTATTCTATGATTGCAAGCCGCTTTCCCATACTGCGCGCGCTTGCCGTCACCTTTATCAGCCTGCGCACCTTGCTTGCACTGGCTCTTTTGATGTGCTTTTTTTCCTTTATCTACACCGTTATGCCAAGCCGAAAAACAAATTTCATCCGACAACTTCCCGGAGCCTTGTTCTCCTCAGCGGGCTGGATGATTTTTTCCTTTGTATTTTCTGTATATATTGATAATTTCAGCAATTATTCCTACATGTATGGAAGCCTTGCCGGTATAGTAATCTTAATGCTGTGGCTTTATTCCTGCATGTATATCTTATTCCTTGGAGGAGAGATCAACGCATTTTTTGAGCCTATGATCGCGCATACCCTAGCTGACCTCAGCCTCCGCAGACGAAGAAGAAAAAATCTAAAAAAATAAGCCAATATTACAACGCTACATTTCATCAGAAAAAGCCTTAATTTCAATTCCCTGATAGAAAAATGTCAGGATATCCTGATAAGACATGCCCTCGTCCGCCATTGCCTTGGCTCCATTCTGGCTCATGCCTGCTCCATGCCCAAAGCCTCCGCCGTCAATGCGATATCCTGTCACAGCGCCATTCTCCAGAATCTCTCTGACCAAGAAGAACCCACTTGGCAGCAGAGAAAAATCCGTAAGCACCACGCCGTCTTTTCTGTGAAGCGCAAGACCAACTGGACTTAAAAATTTCCGAATCTGATACTCCTTTTCAATCACGGCACTTCCATGTTCCCCTATCACGGTG
>CAMWWW010000035.1 GCA_947178015.1 uncultured Clostridia bacterium | reverse complement strand
CCTCAGAGTCTGTCACTAGGGATCACTTTCTCCAAAGGCCACACCTACTCCAACAAGGCCACCCCTCCTAATACTGTCACTCCCTTTGGGCCTCTGGCAGTCATTTTCATTCAGACTATCTCATAGTCCCCAAAGAGGTTATAACCCACAGGTTGAGAACTGAGGATTTAAGGATCTATTCTAAAGTTGCCTGAAAAATGCATATCAATTCATCAGGCATATGACTTTCTAAGTGTTAGAGAATTTTAATATCTTAAGTAACAAGTGTTTAGATAGAGGCTTATCACACCGTGAAAATGCATTATATTTAAGTACTAAAATATTTCGTGAAATTAATGAAAATGCAGCTCAGTATTATGATGATAGAAAAATCAGTCATGGGTATCATCATAATGATTTTCATATTAGTATAAATGAATATTATGATGCATGGAAGCTACGAGGTGATGATCCAGAATTATACAGAGAGGGATATTTTAAATTGGATCACGTAATATTGGATAATTGGAATTATTGGGCAATTAACAGGGATTATCCGCAGAATTATAAGATTCGCTATAATCCAGAAATTGCCATATTATATTATATGTATCATTACAATGAAAATGTATATAGAATTGGCTCACAAATGGTTGAAGTCAAAGTGAATCAATGTATCATTGAGGCGGTGAAAAAAGTCCGTGATGTTATGCAGAGGGAAGTGGCGAGGATTGGTATAGGAATCGAAACAAATCCGTCTTCAAATTATCTGATAGGAACGTTTCGAAGATACGATAAACATCCGGTTATAGGATGGTATAATGCTGGATTGACTTATGACGCAGAAAAGTTAAAGGATTGTCCACAGATACAAGTTTCGATTAACACAGATGATCAGGGAGTTTTTTCTACATATATAGAAAATGAATATGCATATTTAGCGTTGGCGTTAGAAAAATGCAAAGATAGCAATGGTAGGCCGCTTTATAACCGCAATTTTATATTACAATGGCTGGAAAATATTAGAAAAATGGGAATCGATCAAAGCTTTGCAATTTGAAGTACTTGGTAAACGGTAGATAGGTTCTTTCCAGACTTAGTTGAAAAGATTATTTTCCTCATGTAAAAACGTGGTATATTTGCATTTTCATAATAAAATATTTATCAAATCAACAAACTTTGGAAAGAACCTATCTACCATTTACGTCAATACTTTCCCAGTTGCTCTGTGATGGTCTTGCAAGGATGTAGACCCAATCTTTGGGAAGTGACAGCATTTGGGCCAATAGTCCCCTTTGCTTTTAAGATCAGCTCCTTGTTGCGCTCTACTCGGAAAACTGCCATAGTTTCATCACTCCTTTGGTTTTGAATTTGTTACGTGATAGAACACCGTTTTGCCCGGTTAGGTATAAATCCTTTTCCCCGGCAAAAGTGCACCTGCAAGTCAAGGTTTTTTGGGGATAATCAACCATTTTATTGACAAAATTGTAAAAGAAAAAACGGCATACCAAGCACAATCGAAAAAATAGCGCTGAGAGATGACTACAGTCATTGAGGCATCTATTGAAAAACGTCGGCACATAATGAGCTTGCGAATTATGTGATACAGTCAGCGAGGTAGTTCACGAGCTTAGCGCCCGCTGCGTTTTTCACTAAGCGGGAGCGGGGTGACGGAGGAAATAGCTGCGCTGGCTATGCGGACCTTTCTCGAAAATGATTTTTCATCCCCTTATCCGATAAAGAATATGGTTAAGTTATCTATTCAGAAAGAAATGTCAATAATTCCTCCACGGTCTTGCGTTTTGGTGTATTTGGCATTTCATCAGGGTAGCCTATCGCAATCAGTGCGGCAAGCTCTCTATCCTCCGGGATCTGAAGCAAAGATGTCGCTTTTGTTTCATCAAATAGACCAAGGATCACAGAGCCAATCCCTTTTTCCCACGCCGCGAGACAGAACGCCATGGACGCGATCCCAGCATCATACATCTGCCAACCGGTGCCTTTTGGCGTGGAGAAGGAGCCATCGCGTTCATAACCGCTTCTGTTTTTTATAATGGTGACGGCGATCAGCATGGGAGCACCTTTTATAATTTCTCCATTGTTTTTGTACATGTCCGTACATTCCTCAGCAATCTTTGTTTTTAGTGAGATATCCTCCACCGCAATGTATCGAACAATCTGTGTGTGCTTCCACGAAGGAGAGTAGGAAGCAGTCTCTACAATATCCTTAATAACCTCATGTGGTACAGCCTGTGCAGTAAAGTGTCGTACACTTCTTCTGGTTTTCAAACATTCTGATGGTGTCATAAAAATCCTCCTTATTTTACTTTGAATTCATTTATTCCTAGAGCGTGTTTGAAAGATGGAATATTTTTCAAACACGCTCTAGTATAACACAGATTATTTTTTAATAGAAGCCCTCTGTTCCTTCGTTGACAGAGTATCTCAGCCATGATAAAATAATCGGGACAAAATAGGAAGAGAATGGATGAGGGGATAAGGATGGGAATAGAGGAATATCTAAAACAGAACAGGCTTCTTGCAGATGGAGCTTTTGGGACCTATTATGCGCAGCTTACAAAGGGACAGGAGACAGCCGCAGAGTGGGCTAATCTTAGAAATCCTGCTCTTGTGAAGCAGATTCATAAGGAATATATCGATGCAGGTGCGCGTCTAATACGGACCAATACCTTTGCGGCCAATGCACAGGTTCTTTTGTGTGACAGAGAGCAGCAAAGGCAGATTCTTTTAGAAGGCTTTCGGCTTGCGAAAGAGGCGGCGGGAGAAGGGGCGGAGCCGGTGTATGTCGCGGCGGATATTGGGCCGATTGCAGAGGGCGTATCGGGCAGCCATGCGGAGCTTTTGGAGGAATATAGATTTATCTGCGATGTTTTTCTGGAATGTGAGGCGGAGATTTTTTTATTTGAGACCTTTTCTGATGTAAGTTATATCTCTGCTTTGGTTTCTTATATTAGGGAGAAAACAACCGAGGAAAAAAGGAAAATGCCGTTTGTGATGGCACAATTTTGTTTAAACCAGTACGGCTATTCACGGATTGGAATTAGTGCTAATCGACTGTTGGAGCAGGCGGCAGAGCTTGAGGAGATAAAGGCAGTGGGCTTTAATTGCGGGGTTGGTTCCGGGCATATGCTTGAGATATTAAGAAAGCTTGACCGACCTGCTGGCAAGTATCTTATGGCGATGCCAAATTCCAGTTATCCACAGCTTAGGAAGGACAGGGCCGTTTATCTGGATAACAGCCAGTATTTTGCCAGCAAGCTTATGGACATCGCAGAGCTTGGGGTGGATATAATTGGAGGCTGCTGCGGGACAAGCCCAGAATATATAAAAAGAGCAGCATTTGCTTTAAAAAAGCTGGGTCAGAAGAAAGGCATACAGAAGGAATCTGCGTCACTTGTGATAAATGGTCGGGAGCGTCCAAAAGAGACTTTGGAGAAAATAGAGAATTCATTTATCAAAAAGCTTGAGAGCGGGCGGAAGGTGATAGCGGTGGAGCTTGATCCGCCGTTTGATGCAAAATATGAGAAGATTTTGGAGCGTGCGAGTATCGTAAAGGAGGCAGGCGCAGATCTGTTGACCTTTGCAGATTCGCCGATGGCGCGGGCGCGCATGGATTCTGTGCTGACGAGCGTTAAGGTGCGATCGGAGATAGATATTCCAGTGATGCCGCACATTAGTTGCAGAGATAAAAATATGATTGCTATGCGCGCACAGCTTTTGGGCGCGTATGCGAATGACATTCGAAATCTATTGCTTGTGACAGGCGATCCAATTCCGGGAAGCGATCGCGCGCAGGTCAGCAGCGTGTTCGATTTTAATTCTATTCGCCTGATGGAGTTTGTAAGAGAATTGAATAGAGAGCACTGGGAGAAGGAAAGAATGTATTACGGCGGTGCGCTGAACCATGCGCGGCCGAACCTTGAGGTGGAAATAGAGCGAATGAGGAAAAAAATAGCGGCGGGAGCCTCCTATTTTTTGACGCAGCCAATTTTTTCCGATGCGGAGATTGAGCGGATTTATACGATTCGACAGCGAGTAGATACAAAGATTTTGTGCGGCATTATGCCGCTTGTCAATGATAGAAATGCGGTATTTATTCAAAATGAGATCGCAGGCATCTATGTGCCGGATAAGGTGGTCCATGCATTTTCCCCAGAGATGACAAGAGAAGAGGGCGAAATTGTGGGCGTCACGATAGCCGCAGAGGTAATGAAGAAATTAAGCGATGCTGTGGATGGGTATTATTTTATGCTTCCGTTTAATCGGGCGCATTTGGTTTCTATGTGTCTGGAGATGGCAAGAGGTAAGTAGTTGTGTCTGCGCTGCTTGCCACAAAATTGTTTTATGCGCAAATACAGCGCAGAAATGAGGATTAAAATGAACAGGGAAGAATTTCAAAAATTTGTAAAGGATCGCGTGATCTATCTGGATGGTGCGACGGGTACTAATTTACAAAAAGCAGGGATGCCGGTGGGAGTATGTCCAGAGGAATGGATACGGGAGCACAGGCAGGTGATGCTTGATTTGCAGAGAGCCTATGTGGAGGCAGGGACCAATATTTTATATGCACCAACCTTTACCGGAAATCGGATTAAGCTTGCGGAATATGGCTTAGAGGATAGGTTAGAACAGATAAACAAGGATCTGGTGCTGCTTGCAAGAGAGGCAGCCGCAGGGCGTGCACTGGTAGCAGGGGACATTACCATGACAGGGGAGCAGCTATATCCCTTGGGGACCCTGACTTTTGAGGAGTTGGTTGAGATTTACAAGGAGCAGATTCGATGTCTTTGTGAGGCAGGCGCCGATCTGATTGTGGCGGAGACACTGATGAGTCTGCAGGAAGCAAGGGCAGTAGTGATTGCCGCGAGGGAAAGCTGTGAGCTGCCGATTATGGTGACGTTGACTTTTAAGGAAGATGGCGTGACATTGTACGGCACTGATCCAAAGACGGCTGTGACGGTGCTGCAAAGCTTGGGCGCCGATGCCGTGGGAATTAATTGTTCGGCTGGACCAGACACCATAAGGGATTTTATAGAGGAGATGAGAGAGTACGCCACAGTACCGCTGATTGCCAAGCCAAATGCTGGACTTCCCCTATGCGATTCAGAAGGAAATACCATATATGATATGGATGCGGATACCTTTGCAGATTACATGGTGGAGCTGGTGGAAGCAGGAGCTTCTATTATCGGGGGATGCTGCGGCACAACGCCGGAATTTATTTCAAAGACAAGACAGCTTACCAAAGATCTTTCTGTAGCAAAGCAAAATACGGCGAAAAAAAGAGTGCTTTGTTCTGAGAGAAGAACCGTGCCCATTGATCTGGACGGAAGATTTCTCGTTGTTGGGGAACGTATTAATCCAACCGGAAAAAAGCTTCTTCAAGAGGAGCTTCGCAAGGGGCAGATGGATCTTGTGGTGGACATGGCTCTGGAACAGGAGGAGAAGGGCGCCTCTATTTTGGATATTAATATGGGCATGAATGGAATTGATGAAAAAGAGATGATGATTAAGGCGGTGTATGAGGTATCCCGCGCGGTCAGTCTGCCGCTGTGCATCGATTCCAGTTATGTGGACATTATTGAGGCGGCACTGCGGATCTATCCGGGAAGGGCGCTGATTAATTCCATATCCTTGGAAGCAGAAAAATGCCAAAAGCTTCTTCCCATCGCAAAAAAATATGGGGCAATGTTTATTCTTCTGCCACTTTCCGACAAGGGGCTGCCGGAAAATAGAGAAGAGAAAATGGAGATTATCCGCACATTGCTTCATATGGCAGAGAGCTGCGGGCTTGCCAAGGAGGATGTGATTGTGGACGGGTTAGTTGCCACTATCGGGGCAAATCCCAATGCAGCGAGAGATACCTTAGATACCATTCGGTATTGCAAAGAAGAGTTAGGTGTGGCGACAATCACAGGACTATCCAATATATCCTTTGGATTGCCGGACCGTCCGTCTATTAACACAGCCTTTTTGACAATGGCAATTCAGGCGGGGCTTACCATGGCGATAGCAAATCCTTCACAGGAGCTGCTTGTAAAAGCTGCCTTTGCCTCTGATCTTCTTCTTAATAAAAAGGGCGCGGATATCCGTTATATTAATAAAATAAACAGCCTTTCCAGTACTGCACAGAAGGAATCGGCAAGTCTCCAAGACAAGGAGAAAAAGACACATCCCAAAATTTATGAGGATGTGATGAAGGGAAATCGGGACAGTATTGTATCACATGCCAAAGAACTGATAGACGAAGGACAAAGTGCAGGAAGTATTATCAATGATATTTTAATACCCGCCATCAATGAAGTTGGCAGGCTGTTTGATCAGAAGATTTATTTTCTGCCTCAGTTGATCTCTGCTGCGGAGGCGATGAAGCGCGCGATTGAATATCTGGAACCAATGCTTGAAAAGCGTGAGGACGGAAAAGAGCTGCCGACCATTGTTTTTGCGACCGTTCAGGGGGATATTCATGATATAGGGAAAAATCTGGTGGTACTGATGTTGAAAAATTATGGGTATCGTATGATTGATCTTGGAAAAGATGTTCCCAAGGAGAAGATTGTGGAGACTGCGATTCAGGAAAATGCCGCTATTATAGGATTGTCTGCACTGATGACCACCACAATGATGGAGATGAAGCGTGTGGTGGAATATGCAAAGGAGAAGGGCTGCACGGCAAAGATTATTATAGGAGGAGCTGTGATCACAGAAAGCTTTGCAAAAGAGATTGGGGCGGACGGATATTCAAAGGATGCAGCAGATGCAGTGAAATTGGTGGAGAGGTTATTAATGAAGTAAGTCCGCATAGCCAGATCTGCTCAAAAATAACACATGGTCTTGACAAATTTTCTAAATGTCTCTATAATAACTTTTAGCAGTTAAAGGATTAAAGTGCGGGAAGGGGTATAGCAGAATGAGTAAAGTATCGTTATCGATTTTAGTTGAGAATACATCTGGTGTGTTAAGCCGTGTTGCTGGTCTGTTCAGCAGAAGAGGGTACAACATCGACAGTCTTACAGTTGGAGTGACGGAAGATCCCAAGTTTTCCCGTATGACGGTAGTTGCCTCTGGCGATGATGAGATTTTAGAGCAGATTCAGAAGCAGGTGGGCAAGTTAGTGGATGTGAAGAGCATCGAGGTGCTGAAGGACAATGCGTCTGTATGCAGAGAGTTGATTTTGGTCAAAGTGGGAGTGAAGGCAGAGGAGAGACAGCAGGTGATATCCATTGCTGATATTTTCCGTGCAAAAATTGTGGATGTGGCTCCTGATTCTATGATGGTGGAGCTTACGGGAAATCAGATTAAACTGGATGCATTTATCAGTCTTTTGGAGGGCTTCGAGATCCGCCAGTTAGTTCGAACAGGCATTACTGGGCTTATCAGAGGCGCCTGTGAGGAATAAATAAGGTTATACATTTTTGCATAACGCAAGGTTTACATACTAAATATGTGGAGGAGAAATAGAAATGGCAAAGATTTATTATCAGGAGGATTGTAATCTTTCCCTTCTGGAAGGTAAGACAATCGCAGTAATTGGCTATGGAAGTCAGGGACATGCTCATGCGCTCAACGCAAAGGAGTCTGGCTGCAATGTGATCATTGGTCTTTACGAGGGCAGCAAGTCATGGGCGAGGGCAGAGCAGCAGGGCTTTGAGGTATATACCGCAGCCGAGGCAGCTAAGCGCGCTGATATTATTATGGTTCTTATTAATGATGAGAAGCAGGCGAAGATGTACAAGGAGTCGATCGAGCCAAATCTTGAGCCGGGAAATATGTTGATGTTTGCTCATGGATTTGCAATTCATTTTGGGCAGATTGTTCCGCCAAAGTATGTGGATGTGACAATGATCGCGCCAAAGGGTCCGGGACATACAGTAAGAAGCCAGTATCAGGAAGGAAAGGGTGTACCTTGTCTTATTGCTGTACATCAGGATGCAACTGGCAAGGCATATGATCTTGCATTAGCTTATGCACTTGCGATCGGTGGAGCAAGAGCAGGTGTGCTGCAAACTACATTCCGCGAGGAGACAGAGACGGATCTTTTTGGTGAGCAGGCAGTGCTTTGCGGCGGTGTATGCGCGTTGATGCAGGCAGGGTTTGAGACGTTGGTGGAGGCAGGCTACGAGCCGGAGAGTGCTTATTTTGAGTGCATCCATGAGATGAAGCTGATTGTGGATTTGATTTTCCAGAGCGGATTTGCTGGAATGAGATATTCTATCTCCAACACGGCAGAGTTTGGAGATTATATTACTGGTCCGAAGATTATTACAGAGGATACAAAGAAGGCGATGAAGCAGGTTCTGACCGATATTCAGGATGGAACTTTTGCAAAGAATTGGCTGTTGGAGAACCAGATCAATGCGCCTCATTTCCAAGCGATGAGAAGAAGAGCGGCACAACATCCTTCCGAGGTGGTTGGTGCAGAGCTGCGCAAGCTATATAGCTGGAACAATGAGAATAAGCTTTTGGATAATTAAATAGATGATAAAGAAGGCTGTGAGATTAGCACTATCACAGCCTTCTTTTTTTATGCGCGGCCACATCCCCATCTTTATTTTGTTCGTATTGTTTGGAGGGGCAGATGGTTCTGTTTTACAATTTATGAGTTACATAGTAATGTCCCGCGTAAGGCGGTTATAGAAGTATACATGGTCAGACAGGCGTTCCGTGGGAGAGACTTCCTTTTGGTTGACGTCCTGTACCATAAGGTTAAGGCTGGCTTTTGATAGACTGCTCCCAGATGGCACCAGAATAATTTCGTGGATGCTGCTTGGGAGAATATAGAAATTTTCCTCGACTGTGTCGGATAATTTTTTCAGTAGATCTTTATAGAGAAGAACGGATGCTCCGTTTAGATGACTTTGATTTGTCAGCACGTACAAGGGTGGTCTGGAAGGTTCATCCTCAAAGCTTCCAAATAGCTCTCGGTCTTCTGACTCCGGGTGTATGGATAGAAAGGATTGGATAATCTCATCCATTTTCTGCACCTTGGCGGGAAGAAGGAGAGGCGTATTCTTTTCTGCGTATTGGTGAAGTGTGTCGGTTCCCACATTCCAGAAGGACATGTGTTCATTTCGAATCACAATGCAAGCATTTCCGGTCTCGCTGGAATGAAGCAGCAGATAATATACAATAGCCAGATCTAAGAATTTGCGGTGTGGAATATCGGCAAGAAGAGCCTGATTTTTGGAATAGTTAATGAGTCTGTAGACAATCCTTTCCTTCATTCGACTAAAATTTTTGAATTCTTCTGCGGAGAAAGTAAAGGAAGTATAGGGGTGAAGAAAACAATGGTACAGATCATCAAGCAGATCCTCTATTGGCGTGCCGTATAGATATTCCTGATAAAAATCGTTGAGATATAAAGTGGGGGAAATGGTTTGATCTTTTTTTAAAACAGAGATGCCATCTAATTGCGTATTGTTGTTTTTTAGTACCCGGTGAATTAAGACGGTGGTGTCTGCATCAAAGCGGGAAGTGAGATAAGTTCTTACATATTCTATAAATTCTTCGTAATTCAATATACAATCCTTTCTGAATCTGTTCTGCCCTCCGGGGAAATATGGCGAAACGCCAAAGAATATACGAACTTAGAGTTACAATAACATACTTTGGAAGAAATTGCAACTATTTTTAAGAAAAAGTTGAGTTGCTTTTTTTTGTCATATTTGTTAGAATAGGGTGTATTATAACAAGAGGGGATGAAATTTTGTTTATGTACTAAGAAAGGAATGAAGCTATTAAGATGAAAAACAGAAGGAATAAAAAAATAAAGGAAATGCTTGAGAATTATGGGATAATGATGGCATCCGCGATTCCGATTGTCTTGATTTTTTGTATTCTTGCTTTTACGTTGCTTGGAGATCCAAGTGCCGAGAGCGGCAAGAAGGGAAAGGAAGAAAAACAAAGCACCAGCGCTTATGCAGAGATAGAAAGTCCTTCTCAGAGGGAAGTAGAAACAGAAACCGTGGATCCCATGTCGCTTAGAAAGGATGCATATCCAGAGATTCAAGATTTGATGGTGCGGTATTTTAAGGCAAAGCTGAATTGTGATGTAGAGGAATTAAAACAGCTTGTCAGCCCGATTGATGGTTATACCATGGAGGGGCTGGAGTATGATATGGGAATCCCAGATTCCGAGGCGTTCCGCAGGGTGGAAGATTACCAGAATGTCACGTGCTACACAAAGCCGGGACCTGAAGCCGGCACCTATGTGGTTTGGGTTTATTATGAGACAAAATATGAAAATATAGAGACAGGTGCTCCTTGTATGTTTAAGGCTTATGTATGTACAGGTGAGGAGGGAGTATATATTTATAATGGTGCTGTCGAGGATGAGGTCAGCAGTTATCTTGAGGAGGCTTCACAGGATGAAGAGGTTACAGCTTTGATTGACTCTGTGAATCAGCAGCTTGCACAGGCGTGTGAGAGTGACGAGGCGCTAAAGGGAGTATATGATATACTCTGGGGAGCGGTGGAGACGGAACCAGAATCGGACACGGAGCCAGAGTCAGAATCCGTTGCAGCAGAATAGATGGGTACATAGCAGGAGGATATAGAGGTTGATATGGAAGTGGAACAGGAGCCGGTGCGGCTGAATAAATATCTGAGTGATGCGGGTTTTTGTTCCCGCAGAGAAGCGGACCGCATGGTGGAGCAGGGCAGGATTATGGTGGATGGGGTGCGCGCAGTGCAAGGGATGCGGGTGCTTCCTTCCCAGAGAATTATGGTAGATGGAAGTGTGGTGGTCTATGAGGAGGAGAAGATAATTCTGGCGGTAAATAAGCCTGCAGGGATTGTCTGTACCACCACAGATCGCTTTAAGGAGCAGAATATTGTTGATTTTATCAATTATCCGAAAAGAATCTATCCTGTCGGCCGTCTGGATAAGAATTCAGAGGGCCTTATTTTAATGACCAATCAGGGAGAGATTGCCAATCAAATCTTAAAGGCATCCAATTATCATGAGAAGGAGTATATTGTCACTGTAAACAAGCCTGTCACACCAGAGTTTTTAGGGGCGATGCAGAGCGGCGTGCCAATTTTAGATACCGTGACAAGACCTTGCAAGATACAAAAGGAGGGAAGAAGGACATTTCGCATTATTTTGACGCAGGGGCTGAACAGACAGATACGCAGAATGTGCGAATATCTTAGCTACAGGGTGGAGAAACTGAGCAGGGTGAGAATTATGAATATTTGCCTTGGGGATCTTCCGGTCGGCGCCTACCGCGCGCTCACGGAGGAGGAGATGCGGGAGCTAGATAGGCAGGTGAAAAGGGGGAAGCAGAATGAATAAGAAAGAAGCCAGTGAGAGAGCAAAAGTATTGCGCGCAGAGATCGAATATCACAATGATCTATATTATAATCAGGATCAGCCGGAAATCAGCGATTATGAATATGATTTGCTGACAAGGGAGCTAAGGGCGCTGGAGGCAGAATTTCCCACGCTGATCTCAAAGGATTCTCCCACGCAGAAGGTGGGAGGTAAGGCAAAGAGAGAGGCAGGCGTGCTGATCTCCCATGATGTGCCGATGTTATCTCTTCAGGATGTATTTTCGAAAGAGGAGGTTGTCGAGTTTGTCGGAAAGATGAAGGAGGAGCTGGATACGCCGCGTTTTACGGTGGAATTTAAGATTGATGGTCTGTCTCTTGCACTTCGCTATGAAAATGGAGAGCTTTCTCATGGCATTACCAGAGGAGATGGGCTGATTGGCGAGGATGTAACAGAAAATGCCAGAGTGATCCGCAATGGAAAAACCAAACTTAAGGAGAAGCTTCCTTATCTTGAATTGCGGGGCGAAGTCTATATGACAAAGAAGGACTTTGAACATACCAATGAGATGCAAGAGCTGATGGAAAAAAAGACCTTTGCCAATCCAAGAAATTGTGCAGCGGGTACTTTAAGACAGCTAGATTCTTCTGTGGTGAAGGAGAGAGGGCTTTCCATTCTTATTTTTAATGTTCAGGCTGTGACTGGAAAGGAATTTGAAAGTCATTCCCAATCCCTTGACTGGCTGAAGGATCAGGGGCTTCCCGTGGTGGAGCATATGGTGTGCAGCACGGAGGAGGAAGTGTGGGATGCCATTACAAGAATTGGGAATATGCGCGGAAACTTGCCTTTTGATATTGACGGAGCTGTGGTGAAGGTGGACAGCCTTTCTGACAGGGAGAAGCTTGGCAGCACCTCGAAGGTGCCAAAATGGGCGGTCGCTTATAAAT
>CAMWWW010000034.1 GCA_947178015.1 uncultured Clostridia bacterium | reverse complement strand
GAAACAGTTATGTTTGAAACAAGTAGATGAATGAAAAAGTTGTAAAGTGGTGTTATGTTTATTATTACTCTGTCTTCCTCCTTCATCTGCTTTACCAATTCCTCCTTTCCCTCAATGCTTTCTCCAATTAAAAAGAAGGTAGCTGTCACATTTCGTTCTCTCAGTCCGTCCAGTAGTACTTTTGTGTACTTCTGGTGCGGACCGTCGTCAAAAGTCAACGCTATCTTCTTTGCTTCTTGAATCTTATCACTGACCACAGGCAGCGGTCTCACCTTTATGCACACCGCTCCTACAATCAGCAACAGTATGCCGATAATCCATGCCTTTTTCATCCCCACATGCCTTCTTTTCACTTCTTATACTAAATATATGCGGGGCAGAGGAACGACAGACTTCCTAATCTCTGCCGTTTCCTCTCATCTATGTTGTTGTATATCATTCTTCTTGCTTATATCATAGAATTGCTTTGTTTTTTGTTTTGCTCAACACCTTGTCAGAAGGTATTTGCGCCAATATAATAGCGGCAAATACTAATACGCATCCGATTATCTCTCTCGTGTTTAGTCCCTGATTGAGCAGCACCCATCCCGCCAGAGCAGAAAACACAGATTCCAGACTGAGAATCAACGAGGCTACTGTCGGATTCATATTCTTCTGCCCGATTATCTGAAATGTATATGCCACGCCACAGGACATTACTCCTGCGTATAGGATCGGTATTCTCGCCGCCCAGATAGCCGCCCATGTGGGATGCTCTACAGCAAACATCAAAAAGAGGCAGATAAATCCGCAGGTAAAAAACTGGATGCATGACAGCTTTATTCCCTCTACTCGCCCTGTAAAGGAATCAATAATTAAAATATGAAAGGAAAACGCCACAGATCCAACCAGCATAATCCAATCTGCTCTCTCTACCGAAAAGCCCTGCTTTACACATAAAAAATAAAACCCCAGCAGCGAAAGCAGCACTCCAAACCATACAAAAAGCCCCACTTTTTTCTTTTTCCATATTCCAATCAACGGTACCAGAATAATATACAGCGCTGTGATAAAGCCTGCTTTTCCTACATTGGTATCCGCGGTATAAAGCGAGATCCCTATCTGCTGCAAGCTGCTTCCTGCGCACAGAGCAATGCCGCACATTATCCCTCCTGCAAGTAATATCTTCTGATCGGAGTTTGGCTTTCTGCTTTCTTTTTTCTCTTTCTTTTTCTCTTGCAGCATAATACAGGGAACCAGCACCAGCCCGCCCAATATACAGCGCACCGCATTAAAGGTAAATGGCTGTACATGCTCCATTCCTACACTCTGCGCCACAAAAGCGATTCCCCAGATAAATGCGGTCAGCAATAGCATGCTGCTTCGTTTTATACTCTCTGTTTTCATCCTCTGTTACCTCTACTATCACGATAAGACCAAATTCTGTACCCGATTTTATCATACTCTTTTTTCTTTGTCCAGCTTGCAAACTTCTTCTATCTGTGCTAGAGTATGTTTGAAAAATGTTTTTGCCAGTTTTGCGGCATTGTTTGTGAAAAAAAGAAAGGACCTATTATGCCACACACAGAATTACCCAAAGACCCTGTTATCCTTCTTAGTTACATCAATACACAGCTCCGTGATTATTATAATAATCTGGATGATCTCTGCCTTTCTCTCCAGATCAATAAAGAGGAGCTTACCAAAAAGCTCCTCTCCATTGACTATCGTTATCAATCTCAACTTAATCAGTTTGTTTAGATGTTATAAGTGCATGTTTTTATTCCTTTCTATTGGCACTTAATTCTCCGCCCTGCTCGTCGATCACAATCGTGTCGCCCGATCTGATATTTCCTCCAAGTATCAGCTTTGCGGATAACGTCTCCACTGTCTTTTGCAGGTATCGTTTCAGTGGTCTTGCCCCATATACTGGATCGTAGGCTTCCTCCACGATAAATTTCTCTGCCCTTTCGGATAATTCAATTCCAACCTCTCTATCAGAAAGCCTCTGATTTAACTCCTTCATCAGAAGAGAGATAATCGCGCTGACATTTGCTTTTGTGAGCGGCTTAAACATAATCGTCTCATCCAGACGGTTTAAAAATTCTGGGCGAAAATGATTTCTCAGGTCCTGAAGCACCATATCGGCATACTCTTTCTTGATCTCTCCCTGTTCATCAATTCCTTCCAACAGATAAGAAGAGCCAATATTGGATGTCATGATTAAAATCGTGTTCTTAAAATCCACACATCTGCCCTGTGAATCTGTGATCCTTCCATCATCCAGAACCTGAAGCAGAATATTAAATACATCTGGATGCGCTTTCTCGATCTCATCAAATAGTACAACGGAATATGGTTTTCTCCTAACCGCCTCCGTAAGCTGTCCTCCCTCCTCATAGCCCACATATCCGGGAGGCGCTCCAATCAGCCTTGACACAGAATATTTCTCCATATATTCGCTCATATCAATGCGCACCATATTCTGCTCATCATCAAACAAGCTTTCTGCAAGTGCCTTTGCAAGCTCTGTCTTACCGACTCCGGTAGGTCCTAAAAACAGAAAAGAACCAATTGGCTTGCCGGGATCTTTGATGCCCGCTTTAGAGCGCAGAATCGCCTCTGTCACGCGAGTGACGCCCTCGTCCTGTCCAACTACCCTTTTATGCAGCTCATCCTCCAGATGAAGAGTCTTGCTTCGCTCGCTTTCGGTCAGCTTTGCCACCGGAATCCCGGTCCATCTGGAAATAATGCGGGAGATCTCATCCTCTGTCACCGCCTCGCGAACCAGAGACAGATCCTGATTCCTCATCTGCTCCTCCTCGCTGGCAAGCTGTTTCTGCAAGGCGGGCAGCTTACCATATTGAAGCTCGGCCGCTTTATTTAGATCATATTCCCGCTGCGCCTTTGCTATCTCATTATTTAAGTTCTCAATCTCCTCGCGAAGCTTCTGTAAACTTTCCACAGAAGTTTTTTCATTATCCCACTGTGCTTTTTTGCTGTTAAACGCATCCCTCTGTTCAGCAAGCTCTTTTTGCAGGGATGCCAGCCTGTCCTGACTTAGCTTATCTGTCTCCTTCTTAAGCGCTGCTTCCTCAATCTCAAGCTGCATAATCCTTCGCGATAGCTCATCAAGCTCTGCCGGCATGGAATCCAGTTCGGTCTTAATCAACGCACATGCCTCATCAACCAGATCAATCGCTTTATCTGGCAGAAAACGGTCTGAGATATAGCGATGGGATAATGTCGCTGACGCTACCAGAGCCGCATCTGTTATCTTTACGCCATGAAATACCTCATAGCGATCCTTTAGTCCTCTCAAGATCGAGATCGTATCCTCCACCGTCGGCTCATCCACCATCACAGGCTGAAATCTTCTCTCAAGCGCCGGGTCCTTCTCAATATATTTTCTGTACTCATCGAGCGTGGTTGCCCCAATGCAATGCAGCTCACCGCGGGCAAGCATGGGCTTTAGCATATTTCCGGCATCCATCGCGCCGTCCGTTTTTCCTGCTCCGACTATCAGATGCAGCTCATCTATAAAGAGAATAATCTCGCCCTCGCTCTTTCTGACCTCCTCAAGCACAGCCTTCAGTCTTTCCTCAAACTCACCGCGGTATTTGGCGCCGGCCACCAAAGCGCCCATATCAAGCGCAAATATCCTCTTATTCTTAAGTCCCTCCGGCACATCTCCTCTGACAATACGCTGCGCCAGACCTTCCACTGCCGCTGTCTTACCGACGCCCGGCTCCCCAATCAGAACAGGATTATTCTTAGTTTTGCGAGAAAGAATCCGAATGACATTTCGAATCTCTGCATCCCGTCCAATCACTGGATCAAGTTTCTGCTCTCTCGCTTTTTCAACGAGATCCTGCCCGTACTTCTCCAAGGTTTCGTAAGTCGCCTCAGGATTATCGCTCGTCACCCTCTGGTTGCCCCTGACGGTATAGAGCGCCTGCAAAAAACGCTCTCTCGTAATGCCAAATTCTCGAAACAACTCCTTGATCGCAGGGTTTGGATTCTTTAACAAAGACAGAAAAAGATGCTCTACCGATACATACTCATCCCCCATCTGTTTTGCCTCGTCCTCCGCTGCGATCAAAACCTTATTGAGCATAGCTCCTATATAAAGCTGCCCGCCGGATACCTTCACACGCTTTCCCAAATCGGACTGGACGCGATTCAGAAAATATTCCTTGTGAATTTCCATCTTCTCAATAAGTTTTAAAATCAAGCTGTCCTCTTGTGTAAGTAGGCTATATAATAAATGTTCTTCCTCTATCTCTTGATTGCCGTACTCATAGGCAAGCTTTTCCATGCCATTGACTGCTTCCAGAGACTTCTGGGTAAATTTGCTTATATTCATAACTTCTCCTCCTTTTCCAGAACACCTTTCCCGTATTTGTTCTATAATCACTATAACATATATCTCAATTTTTGCAAGCAGGAAATTATGAATTTTCCATAAACTTCTCCTATCAACAATATTGTCTTTCCTATATAACATACCGTTATTACATATTGTTTATCGAAAACATCTTGGTATCAACATGTTCGGAGAAGATCCGCATAGCCAGCGCTGCTATTTCCTTCGTCACCCTGCTTTCGCCTAGTGAAACACGTAACGAACGCTGCGCTCGTTTCATATCTCACTAAGCGCCGACGTTTTTCCATAGGTTCCTTGAAGAAAATAGCTGCGCTGGCTATGTTACTTTTATCGGTATTCTAAACACGTTTGTTTTCTACCTGTTCCTGCGACCTTACCTATATTGCACATATCATTCTTGAAAATGGTCATCCGTTAAAACAGCCGCCATATAAACACCGCGATCGCACCATATAAAACTGCCTGAAACAAAAGCAGCAGCACTTTCACGCTGATTCTGGAATGGTTTAAACTGGGAAGCCAGCTTTCCGGCCTCTTTCCCCATATTCCCTTTTTGTTTTTATTTCTATAATACCCATACAGCCAATGTTCTTCTCCCTCCGAAAACATGCTAAGCGGAAATTCTCTCCGATATAGCTGCTCGTCTATTTTTACATCCCTCTGATAAGGCAGCAGGGCAATCATTCCCAGCAAAAGTAGAAGCATAAACATAAAAATCGCGGAAGAAATCTCTATTTTCGCCACCAAAACCTTCCACTGAAATGCATACATTGCCGCTGTCTCCACACAGGCAAACATAAAAATCAGGTTTCTGTCCATCAGCCCTTTATAATAGATAGCCAACATCAACAGCAAAAGGATAAAAGGAAGCACATAGATCAGCCCATGCCATAAATTTCCCTGCAAATATTCTTTTGTCGCAGGGTAGAAAAATGCTCGAAATGGTATTAGGAACAACGGCACAAACACTAAGTCATTGGCAAGTTCCAGCTTATGCACCCCTATATGCTCTCGAATAAAGCATGTTCTCTTTTTCGTATCGTTGTTCCACTGATTATCAAACTTAAGCAAGATCATTTTTCTGTGTTGTTTTTGAAATAGATAGAAAAATTGATTCCATATAAGTAATACCGAAAAGATCTCCAGCAGTCCCCCAATCGTCCCATATAACCGGACCGCCAAGGCGGACAGAAGAAGCTCTCCCACCGCCACAAAAAAGGCATTTTTTACTGCGGTTCTGTACTGCCTTGCAATCGAAATCGTTTCCTCATTTAAGAGTCCCTCCTGCGTCAGTACAACACCGAGCGCCGATCTTTGTTCCTTCTGGGAAGGCAGATAATATAACCGGTATAAAAATCCCAAAAATACTGCATCAAACAGCAGCATAATCCCTGTTATCATGACATCCTCCCATCCTGCCTCTTTATTTTATTACTGACATTCCGCCCATATATGGTCTAAGTGCTTCTGGAATTCTTACACTACCATCTTTATTTAGATTATTCTCCAGAAATGCTATTAACATACGCGGCGGAGCAACCACGGTATTATTCAGTGTATGAGCGAAGTATTTCCCATCTTCGCCCACCACGCGAATCTTTAAGCGCCTTGCTTGTGCATCGCCCAGATTAGAACAGCTTCCGACCTCAAAGTATTTTTTCTGACGCGGCGACCATGCTTCCACATCAATGGATTTCACCTTTAGATCCGCCAGATCTCCTGAACAGCACTCCAATGTGCGCACTGGAATATCTAGGGAGCGGAACAGATCTACTGTATTCTGCCATAGCTTGTCAAACCACATCATGCTGTCTTTTGGCTTGCACACCACGATCATTTCCTGCTTTTCAAACTGATGGATGCGGTATACCCCTCTCTCCTC
This sequence comes from uncultured Clostridia bacterium, assembly GCA_947178015.1. GTDB lineage: Bacteria > Bacillota > Clostridia > Lachnospirales > Lachnospiraceae > RGIG8607. The sequence continues at coordinate 6,137 of CAMWWW010000034.1, read as the reverse complement.
AAGTCCATGTGCCCCCTTTTCCTTGCGGAAACATGGCGAATAGCTGGTAAGAGTCTGTGGAAGTGTTTCCTCTGGGATAATGGTATCGATAAACTTTCCTATCATAGAGTGCTCACTCGTACCGATCAGATATAGATCCTCTCCCTCTATCTTGTACATCATGGCATCCATCTCCGCAAAGCTCATCACTCCTGTCACTACATCGCTGCGGATCATAAAAGGCGGCACACAATAGGTAAATCCCCTATCAATCATAAAATCTCTCGCATAGGAAATCACTGCCGAATGAAGCCTAGCGATGTCTCCCATCAGATAATAAAAACCATTCCCGGCAACTCTTCTCGCACTGTCCAGATCGATGCCACGAAACCGCTCCATTATCTCTGTGTGATACGGTATCTCAAAATCGGGCACCGACGGCTCTCCATATTTCTGTACCTCCACATTTTCACTGTCATCCCTGCCGATCGGTACACTGGAATCAATGATATTTGGGATGGTCATCATAATCTTTTTAATCTTTTCCTGAAGCTCTGTCTCCTGTGCTTCCAGAGCCGCAAGGCGCTCCGAATCCTTTGTCACCTGCGCCTTCATCTGCTCCGCCTCGTCCTTCTTTCCCTGCGCCATCAAACCGCCGATCTGCTTAGAAATCTTATTTCTATCTGCACGAAGCTGGTCTGCCTCCTGTTTTGTCTCACGGCTCTTTACATCCAGCGCGATCACCTCATCCACAAGCGGCAGCTTGCTGTCCTGAAACTTATTTCTGATATTTTGCTTTACTATCTCTGGATTTTCTCTTACAAATTTCAGATCTAACATATCCATTTTCCTCCTTTTCTTTACACAGCTTATTTCCTTATGCAGCCCTGCGCATAAAAAATCCCTCCATCCCATATATGGGACGGAAGGTTCTCCGCGTTGCCACCCAAATTGCCGGCATACGCCGACCTCTCATCAGTAGAATAAAGACTACCACCCTCCGAGTTTCCTCGGTCACTCCGAAAGTGGAAAGATTCTGCCTCTTGCCCGCTCACACCAGCCGCAGGCTCTCTGAAAAGAATAAGGAATCGTAGCTTTCATCATCGTGTATTTTTTTGTATTATATACCAAACATATCGGATTTGCAAGGGGTTTTCTTTGAAAATAAAACATCGGATCGATCCGCCTATGTCAAATTTTTTTCTGGTATCCGAAATAGAGGGTATGCGCCAAACAGCCCCTTTTCTTTAAAATCTTTTCTCCCTGCATATGCCAGATAACAGGTGCACTGTTTTCTGCTACATCTGGGTTCTGGAAAACTCTCTGTCCGCCTAGCGCCGTCCATTTCTCTGCCAAGCTCTTCCCAGCGCTTGTCTAAAACCAAGCCTATGTTGCAAGTGCGCAGCCTTCCGTCGCCCTCCACAAAAAGACGCCCTTGACACATAGAAACATCGGCGGGAACCAGTGCAAGCTCTTCTTGAAAATATGGATCTATACGTAAAAATGCTTCTTTTTCTTCCTTTGTGTACGAACGCCGCAAACCATCCATTTTATTGATCCAAAGATACATATCCTTTGGCAGCTTTCGTCTTAATTGCTCTAGGACATCCAGATTCTCCGGTACTCCAACGCCTCCCGCACAGATTTGAATTCCCGCCTTTCTAAACTCTCTGCATTTTTCTGCAAATTCCTCCACATCCGTCATCTCCGGGTGAAAGGTTGCCCAGAGCCTTAATTTCTGCTTCTCTCCTCCCGCCTGCTGATAACAAGAAAGAAACTCCTTGACAGAAAAGCTCAGATTTGTCTGTGCTCCTACGGCATCTGTCTCAGATAGACCACTTATCCGTGCCATCCCCTCAGGATACCACAGATGTATCATTGCCTCTCCATAAGGAACTATCATCAGCGCACCAAGCCGCATGGACACCGCTCTTTCCTGATAGCTTTTCACAAAAGACTCCCACTGCTCCCGGTCTCTCGAAAGCTCTCTTTTAGACATTGGGTGCTTGGAAAACGGGCAGTAGGAGCAGTGGTAATTACAGCTTTTCAGGCTGCCGCGGTACAGAATCATGTGCTTTTCCATAAAACGCCTCCCATTCCGCCATCTCCTTCCGTATTTCTGGTGAGATTAACTGCGGTCCAAGATAGTCAGAAAGCTCCAGTCCACTGTCCGTCAGAAAAAGATATTCTCCTCGCTCAAGATATCCGCTCTCTTCCCATTTATATAACAGCGGAAACTCTTCCATCACTTGGCCGCCAAAGATCTCCTGATAGCGCGTCTGCTTTAAGCCGGGACGAATAAAAAGATGCCTTATCACATAACGCCTCTTAAGCTCCTCCTCCGACAACAAAATCCCATGCGCAATCCTTGTAAAATCCTCTGTCTTCTTATATTCATCAAGCCGCAGCAGACATTCCTTTTTCGTGATGGCATAAGGACTGCAAAAATGAAGCCTGCCAAGATAGCTCCTTCCGCCGCAGCCCAAAGCCAATGAGGTGCCAAAGCCACATTCCGAAAATGCTCTTTCCTTGCTCCCTCTCACAAATCTCCGCATAGAATCCTGCCGAAATCCGCCTTCTCTCAGCGCATCTCGCGCCGCCCGATATTGCTCAAGAGCCTCCTTTGGCTCCGGCACCACTCCCTCGCGTTCCAGCCCCGCCCCATGCTTTACGTACAATGGATAAATAAATATTTCATCTGGTTCATAGCGCATTGCCTCCTTTAAGGAGGAAAGCAGACTGTCCTTCGTCTGCCCCGGAATTCCATAAATAAAATCCACATTAACGCAGGAAAAAGCAAAGGACTGAATTAGAGACAATGCTTCTCTCGCCTGTCTTGCATTATGCTGCCTTCTCAGTGCTCCAAGCTCTGTATCCGAAAAGCTCTGTATCCCCATGCTGATCCTTGAGATACCTGCCTGTTTTAAAATAGCAAGCTTTTCCTTTGTCGTCTGGTTTGGAGCGGTCTCCACGCCGATTTTCCGATCCGCGCGAAACCGAAAATGCTCCCTCAAGCTGCCAAACATCCTCTCAAGTTGCTTTTCCGTCAAAAGAAGCGGCGTGCCTCCGCCAAGATCAAGCGAGGAAAAGACGGTCTGATACGGCGCCAAAACCTCCTGATACTGCTTGCTCTGACGCTCCACCGCAGCAAGATACGAATCCACTTCTTCCCCTGTCTGCCCGGTGACAGAAAATAAATTACAATACCCACACTTTGTCTGACAGAAAGGAATATGGAGATACAAGCTATGCCCTTCCCCTTTTAGAAGCGGCGCATACGTCGAGAGCATTTCCCCGCTAAGAGGACGATACGCCGTTTTATGTGGATAACTGTACATATATTGCCTATATGGATTCATATCCCTCACCATCTTCAGAAGCCAGCGTTTTTTCCTTGTTTATTATAAAAAAGTGCTTATATGGAATGGTGTTGACCACTGGATGATTTATGCCATGGAATTGACATTCATCTTCCCCATAACAGGTGCCATGATCGGAGCAGCATATCACAAAAGCATCTTCCCTCTGCTCCTTCCAGCCCTCAAATAGTCTTCCCAGCTCCTGATCCACATACCGCAGCGCCGCCGCATGGCTTAACAAACTATCGCCAGAAGCACCCTCCTGATAAAAATAATTCGGGTAATGGATGGCATCGACATTGATATACAGAAAAATAGGTTTCTCTCGGTCAGCGTCTGCTATTTTTTTTAATATAAAATCAACTTGATTTTTCGTACTATCCTTTACCGGACAACCAAAAGATGGACTCCAAAAGCTCCTCTGGAAATATTCCGGAAATACCTTTCCTAGATCCGATCGTTTATCAAAAAACGCCACACCGCCCACACACCATGTATCATATCCTTCCTTTTCCAGTCCCTCCATAATGGTGCTTCCAGAAAATGCAAAGGCTCCTTCCGGCGCTTTTTTTCCAAGCCCAATCGATTTAGGAAAAAAGAGCATCTCCCGATCCGCCACATTTTTCGCATCAAATTCACATGGCAAAAAACCTGCAAACATAGCATGATGAGATGGATAGGTAAAATTTCCCGGAGCTTGGCATTTTTTCCATCTTCCATACTGATTTAGCACCGGCGTGCGTCCGGCTGCTTCCTCCTCGACCGCCACATCATAGCGCAGCGTATCAAGGCAGATAAAAAGAATGTCTTTTCTGCCCACCACCTGCGTCATATCCACAGAAGGCTTCTTGTTCGTCCGGGAAGCTGCAAACAATCGCACAGGCACCTCCTGTGCCGCAGATCTTATTCCCTCTTCACTCATATACTTCCTCCTAACTATGTACCTTACAAAACTGAACTGCAAAAATCACAGACAGCATGTCTTTATAATTCTCGCCTGATGACGGTAAATACAATTTTCATGATAAATATCCTGATAGATCAGATCCCCCTGAGAATTCATCTCAATCACTCTAGGAACGAAACTGCCTTTTTCCAGCAAAATATCAATACCAGCGCTTCGAAGCCCCGGATAACACTCCATACATTTCCGGCAAAGCCATGCTATCTCCTCTATCTTCTTTTCAGAAAGCCCCAGCTCTGCAAGTGCAACCGGATGATTATTTAAATGCAGATTCGTCACAGGACCTTTCGACAGCCTTCCCAATAAAAAATCTAGCCTTCCTTCCTGAAACACCGCTCTTAAGTCATAAGAATACCCCTGATATTCTTCCTTTGCATACCACCGCTCCACAATACAATCCACCTCAAGCAGACGCTTTAGCAAAGAAAGAACCTCTTTCTGTTCCGAAAAACGTCGAAGCCGCTTTGTATTGGCAAGCTCAAAATCGCCATGGATCAATGCACAGGTATAAAGCACCATATCCCCGGTACGTGGCTGTATGCGCAAGGCGGACACGCCGGCAGCCCCAGAGCCATTCACCGGCTTAATAAAAACCTGATAAACCTTTCTTTTCTTCATTTGCTCCAAAAGCTGCTCTACCGTAATTTTATCTCTCTTGGCAAAATCTGTCTCTGTCAGAGGCTCCGTCACAGAAAGGCCTGCTTTCCGAAGTCTCGCCTTACACGCTCTCTTATCAAGCAACTCTGCTATCGCCGCAGGAGCATTAAAAAATTCTATCTCATGCTCCTGTGCCATATTAGTAAGCGCCATAAGCTTGTCCCGATAACGGTCTGTCAAATCATCAAGCTCTCCAAGAAAACAACTTGTCCAGAGAGGAGGATCGATCTTCACAAACAGCTTTCTTCCAGAAAACCTGTCAAGCTCCTCTCTCCACTCCTTCCAATCCGCCAAAACAAAGGACAATCCTTCCTTTTCTGCCGCCTTTTTTAGAAAAATGGTTCTCTTTGTATCAGGAGCTCCCAGCAATACCGCCTGTCTCATTCTGTCAGCAAGGCGATAAAGAAATCATTATACTAGTCATACTCCTCACCCGGTCCAATGCCATCTCAGACGTCCACCTCAATCGGAAGCGCTTTCAGCTTCTCTGCCAATTCATCGGACAAGTAATGATAGTGCAAATCCAACATTTTAATATTTTTCCACGCGGGAATTTTTTCCAAAAGCAATCTGCCGCCCTTATCTGTCAAGGTTCCCATAGAAAGATCCAGCGTACTTATCTGCCCCATATATTTACAGTCAAGCACAGCCTCCACCACATCATCTTGAATCTCACTGTCCGTAATGCCAAGATACGTAAGTTCTGGAAAATCGGATTGGGCAAGCAAATTCTTAATGGTATCTGCATCCCCGTCAAATCCATATTCCTCACTTCCAATATAGAGCATCAGCTTTTTCAGCTTCGGAAGCTTTGCCTTTTGTATAGATTCTATCACGGACACGGGAAGACCGCCGCAAATAACAGTCAGTGATTCCAAATTCTCGTGGCTAATCTCTCCAAGCACCAGATCCGTGCTTCCTTTAACGGTAAATTCCTTAAGCTGCGGCATAGCATCCCAAAGCTTGCTGTAATCTCCCTGAATAATCCACGATACTTCACATTCCTCATAATTCATATCCCCAATAAACAAACTTTCAATATGGGAAAACTTCTCTGCATTTTTTATAATCCCATCAATTAACTCCTGCGAGCTATCTTCCCAAGCATCTCCCCAACTGCCAATGACAAGCTCATCTATATCCGGAAACTCCGGGTCCTGCATGATCTTATTCAGAAG
>CAMWWW010000033.1 GCA_947178015.1 uncultured Clostridia bacterium | reverse complement strand
GTTTGTTTCACATTCCATATTCCTTTTTGTGATATATTATACTTGTAACCTCATCAAGAAAATCTCTCGCTTCCCTGTCACAGAATTATCCGTGACAGATTGGGTTTACTTTTCTTTGCTGGCATCCTATTTTATCGGCGGCTGAATGATATACCAGACCAAAGAAAATCAGATACCATTGTCTGATCCACATGAAATGTGCTGAAGTTAGAGATGTGTTCTGAAGAAATAACCGCATTTCCAATTTTTTCCAGCTAAGAATACGGTTCCGAGTAGATATTTCTTTTCATTCCGGGTATCCTACCTGAAGTATACCTTATCTTATCTCAAAGCAAAAGCCTGTTCGAAAATAAAAAATCTGGGGATGTTGTCAGTGAATGTATTCTGACTTAGATATAGCAGCATATGCTGATAAGTGATGATAAATGGAATGGTCCTCCTTTCTGAAATAACAGCATTTCTTCGGAGAACCCATCTCTTGCTACACAGTATAGCAACTTTTTTATTATAATTCAAGCTGTTTTTTTCGACAAATAGTGATTTTATCTTTACGAGAAGTAATTTATCGGTTATACTATAGGCAGGCCAGAGGATATTTATCAGTAAGGAGTATAAATTATGAAGATCGAAAAAATAAACGATAATCAAATCCGCTGTACATTAAATAAGAATGATCTTGCGTCACGCGAGATTAAAATCAGTGAGCTTGCCTACGGTACGGAAAAGGCAAAGAATCTTTTCCGCGATATGATGCAGCAGGCTGCCTATGAATTCGGTTTTGAAACAGATGACCTTCCACTTATGATAGAAGCTATTCCCATGTCTGCGGAATCCATCGTTCTGATCATCACCAAGGTTGATGATCCGGAGGAACTGGATACACGCTTTTCCAAATTCGCTCCCCCCTATGAGGAATTTGAGGACATGGAGGATCTGGAGGACATCAACGCTGCACCCAACCCTACCGGTGCAGATGATATGCTAGAATTATTTACCGAGACAGAAGACACAGGCGCTGCACAAGCAGATTCTTTATCCAACACAGAATCCCTTCCTTCAGGTATCCGCGCCGGAAGCACAAAAAAGCAGGATGCACAGAACAATCTGACACACTGCTATTCTTTTCAGGATTTTAAGACGATTGAGAAGCTATCTCATATATTAGGTAATATCTATTATGGAAGAAATTCACTCTACAAGGATGAGAAGAATCACACCTACCATCTTGTACTAACCAAGTCCTCTCATACCCCGCAGGATTTTAACAAGGTGTTGAATATTACCTCCGAGTATGGGACAAAAGAAAGTTTTTCCACCGAAAAAGAGCGGTATTTCCGCGAGCACTACCAGACAATCATCGATGGCTCCGCTTTACAAATCCTTGGCAATGTATTATAATGAACTTCATATGAAAAATTTTAATGAGGAGGTTGCAACTATGGCACAGGTTTCCAAAGATATGATTATTTATGATATTTTACAGATAGACGCCAATCTCGCACCTGTCTTGATGAGCGCAGGTATGCATTGTATCGGCTGCCCTTCTGCACAGGGAGAGTCTCTTGAGGAGGCGGCAATGGTGCATGGACTTAACCCAGACGAGCTTGTTAGCACATTGAACGAATATCTGGCTACAAAAGCAAACTAATTGCACGCAGCCAGCCTGCTTTTATAGAGAACAGGCTGGCTGTATCTATTATCTTCTCTATTTATCACCACTGCTTCCAATCCTTGTAAATACGGCGTTTGTACGAAAAAAAGAACAAGAAATCCATCGATTATGTATTGACGTGTATACAGTATTCATATATAATACTATTGTACACAGGAATTAGGTATATACTCCGGCTGCCGGAGTAAACTATAAATTATTTATCTTTAGGAGGAAATAACGAATGAGACCAGAATGGAAAGACTTTGTCGGTGGAAAATGGGAAACCGAAGTCGATGTTAGAGACTTTATCCAGAGAAACTATACTCCCTATGTGGGAGATGACTCCTTCCTTGAAGGACCGACAGAGGCTACTTCAAAGCTCTGGGCACAGGTGCTGGAGCTTTCAAATAAAGAAAGAGAAGCAGGCGGCGTCCTTGATATGGATACAAGGGTTCCATCCACAATCACTTCTCATGCGGCAGGCTATCTTGACAAGGAGCTTGAGAAGATTGTAGGCTTTCAGACAGATAAGCCTTTTAAGCGTTCCTTACAGCCCTACGGCGGTATCAATATGGCTAAGGCTGCCCTTACTACAAACGGCTACACCATTGACCCAGATGTAGAGAAATTTTTCACCGTTCACAGAAAAACGCACAATGCCGGTGTATTTGACGCCTATACTCCTGAGATGAGAGTATGCCGCTCCAATCATATTATCACAGGTCTTCCTGATGCATATGGACGCGGGCGCATTATCGGTGACTACCGCCGCGTTGCTCTGTATGGTGTAGATTTCCTGATTAAAGACAAGGAAGAGCAGAAGGCTACTACTTCTCACACTATGACACCTGACGTAATCCGCGACAGAGAGGAATTATCTGAGCAGATTCGTGCTCTGAAGGACTTAAAGGCACTGGGCGAGATCTACGGCTGTGATATTTCCAAGCCTGCGTCCAATGTTCAGGAAGCGATTCAGGCAATCTACTTTGGATATTTGGCAGCGGTTAAGGAGCAGAACGGTGCAGCCATGTCCCTCGGACGTACTTCCACCTTTGTTGACTGCTATGCCGAGAGAGATTTAAAGAACGGCACCTTCACAGAGGCTCAGATACAGGAATTTATCGACCATTTTGTAATGAAGCTGAGGTTGGTTAAGTTTGCCCGCACACCAGAATACAATGCATTGTTCTCCGGTGATCCGACATGGGTAACAGAATCCATCGGCGGCGTCGGTGTTGACGGACGTCCTCTGGTAACAAAATCCTCCTTCCGCTATCTGCACACATTGCACAATATGGGCACGGCTCCAGAGCCAAACATGACCGTATTGTGGTCCACCAGACTGCCTGCAAACTTTAAGAAGTTCTGTGCAAAGGTTTCCATTGAAACTTCTTCTGTTCAGTACGAGAATGACGATCTGATGAGAGTGACACATGGTGATGACTATGCGATCGCATGTTGTGTATCCTCCATGAGAGTGGGCAAGGAAATGCAGTTCTTTGGTGCTAGAGCGAACCTTGCTAAATGTCTTCTCTATGCTATCAACGGCGGTGTAGACGAGATGACCGGCGTTCAGGTAGGACCTAAGTACAGACCAGTTGAGGGCGATTATCTGGATTATGATGATGTTATGGATAAATATACAGCCATGATGAAGTGGCTTGCAGAGGTTTATGTTAATACTCTCAATGTTATCCACTATATGCATGATAAGTACTGCTATGAGAAGGTGCAGATGGCTCTTCATGACAGAAAGGTAAAGAGGTACTTTGCTACTGGTATTGCTGGTTTATCTGTTGTGGCAGATTCTCTCTCCGCAATCAAATATGCAAAGGTTAAGGTAGTGAGAAATGACGTCGAGATCACCAAAAAAGTTAAGAATCCTCAGACAGCAAAATCAGAGCTGAAAGTTATCGGTACAGCGAAGAATGTTATTACCGATTATGAGGTGGAGGGTGATTTCCCGAAATATGGAAATAATGATGACCGTGTTGATCAGATTGCCGTTGAGATCGTACACAAATTTATGGGCATGGTCAGAAGCCATTACACCTATAGAGAGAGTGTTCCGACCACTTCCATTCTGACGATTACTTCCAATGTTGTATATGGCAAAAACACTGGCTCTACACCAGACGGACGTAAGAAAACGCAGCCATTTGCTCCGGGCGCTAACCCGCTGCATGGACGTGATACCCACGGCGCGCTTGCATCCTTATCTTCTGTGGCAAAGCTTCCTTTTAAGGATGCACAGGATGGTATTTCCAACACCTTCTCTATTATTCCGGGAGCGCTCGGCAAAGAGGATACTGTTTTTGCCGGTGATCTTGAGATTGACTTAAAATAATAGCTATTACTCAGCCCAAGAAATCACATACGCTGCGTTGTAGCAATCTATGTATCGCAGAAAGGGGTGATTCCCACGAACGATAGCCAAGAACCCAAATCAGCTTCCAATAAAGCGGTTGAGGATGATATTGTAGCGATGCTTGATCAATTTATGGCCAAGGGCGGAGGGCATATGAATATTGATGTCAATACGCTTGGCGGGCAGCTTAAAAAACAGGTAGAAGAAACAAAATCAAACGAATGTAATTCAAAAAATATGGCATGTCAGATCCCTACTCTTCATGTAGGGGTCGACGCCGACGAATCATAAGGAGGATACTACTATGGCAGCAGTAAATGAGCAGCAGATTGACAATCTTGTTTCTATGTTAGATGGTTATGCAGAAAAAGGCGGACATCATCTGAATGTAAATGTATTAAATAAAGATACCTTATTAGATGCACAGGCACATCCTGAGAAATATCCTCAGCTTACCATCCGTGTATCTGGTTATGCGGTAAACTTTATTAAGCTGACAAAAGAGCAGCAGAATGATGTTATCTCTCGTACCTTCCATCAGTCCATGTAAGACAAGAGATCACGAATCCTATATTGAATTCCACTATGGAGCTGTCATTATAAAGGCAGCTCCATAGTTTTAAAGAGCGAGGAAAATTATGGACGGAAAAATTCATTCGATTGAAACTTTCGGCACGGTAGATGGTCCCGGCATCCGCTATGTTGTATTTGTTCAAGGCTGCCCTATGCGCTGCCTGTACTGTCATAATCCCGACACATGGCAGATGAATACTGGAACTTTGATGACGGTCGAAGAAATTCTCACTGATTATGAGAAATATCGTCCCTTTTTAAAGGGCGGCGGACTGACTGTCACAGGAGGCGAGCCTCTGATGCAGATTGATTTCCTGCTTGCATTATTTGAACAAGCAAAAAAACAGGACATTCACACTTGCATAGATACCTCCGGCATAGCCTATAACGAAACAAACAGTGCTTATATAGAAAAGCTAGACAAGCTAATGGAATATACGGACCTTGTTATGCTGGACATCAAGCACATCGATCCGGAAGAGCATCAAAAGCTTTGCAGCCAGCCCAATGAACCGATTCTAAAATTCGCCAAATATTTAGAAAAAAAACAAGTTCCTGTCTGGATACGACACGTTGTCGTTCCGGGCATCACGGACAAGGAAATGTATCTGCGCCGCCTTGGAAGCTTTCTCGGAGAGCTTACAAATCTGAAGGCTTTGGATGTTCTGCCTTATCATACCATGGGGGCAGTCAAATACGAAAATCTGGGAATGGAGTATCCCCTAAAAGGAATTCCCGCCCTTGACAAAGCGGACGCGGTAAAGGCACGCGGCATAATACTGGAAGAGCTTCACAAAAAACGCAAGGAACTACATTTAGAGAAATAGACATGAATTAACACTTGTTTTCTTGTATATTTTTTGTTAAAATAGGATAAGAAACCAAAGAGGTTCCAGATTTCGAATAATAAGGAGGATATCAGTATGGCATACGTAATCGGCGATGAATGTGTATCTTGTGGCACATGCGAGGGGGAATGTCCGGTAGGCGCTATTTCCGAGGGTGATGGAAAGTACGAGATCAATCCAGACACATGCGTTGAGTGTGGAAGCTGCGCAGCAGCATGTCCTACAGGCGCAATCAATTTATAAGAGAGCGCATACAACCAAAAGCGTGTCATCGGACACGCTTTTCTCTTTCTAATCTGAGTGCAACCAAGATACCATCTACTTCTCTTAAAAACCCCGCATATCTTATTAACTCTCTCCCCACCTTTTCATCGGCATATATTCCCTTTTTATAAATCACCGGATGCTCCAAATTAGACCAATAATCCATCGCAATCGTCCGAATCTGAAGCTCTGCCAAGCCTACTTCCGTCTTCAGAAGCAAATGCAGGCTCTGATACCCGCTCTTTTTGGGTGATGCAATATAATCTTTCTGTGAAATCACTTGAATCCCTTTATAAGATACGATATACTCCTTCAATCTGTATACATCATCCAGATAACTACACACGGCGCGCACCCCAGCCAGATCATGAAGCTGCTCCACCCCCTTAAGAGAAATCGCATATCCCTTTTTCTTAAGCTTCTCGATAATACTTTTTGGCGTCTTAATTCGACCTTCCACTGCCTTTAAGGGCATACGATTATGCAGCTTCTGCTCCCCTCTATTCCATTCCCACAAAAGCTCCTCCACAAAGCGGATCGCTTCCTTTCGCTCTGTCCTAAACTCCTCGGAAATAAGCTTCTGATACAAAAGCTCTTCCTCTCTATCTTGTATTTCCATATAAAATCCTCATTTCTGCACTGCTTTATACACCTCACTTCGGTTATTACACCTCAGACACACACTTTATTAGTATATTCAGGTATTGATAAAATAGAACTATAATTGAATCTTTAAATCCAAAAATTTACTTCCGTTGCACGAATCTGCGCATAAAAAACAGAGGGCATGTCCACCCTCTGCCGCTTATGCTTTCCTAAAAAAACGCCTCTTCTTTGCCTTTTTTGGGTTCTCCGATGTCGCAGCAGCCTCCATTCTCCCCTTTTGATAGCTGCGAATCATCTCATCCAGCTTTTTATAACGTTGCTCCTCCTTTTCATCCTGAAGTCTCATCAAGTAATCCATCTCCTTCAGGACACTCTCACTGACCTTATTGCTGATCTCCTGTCCAAGCTGCGGGCTGTTCTCCGCCAGAGCGCGGGACATAATATTTGTCATAATTACCTGAAACTGCTGCAGCTTGTCCTCTGCAATAGTAACTGTGGCACGTACCTCATCCTTTGATTCTGCACAGGCGGGAAGCTTATCCTCCTTCTTTTCTTCCTTCTCCTTCTTTTCCGCTTTTTTTAATTCCGCCTCCTTCGAAGCTTTTGCTTCCTCCTCCATAGCCTTATTATTCAGCTCCTCCTTGCGCCCAAGCATATAATCCAAATTATACTCTCCTAAATTAATCAATTCAGGGAGAACCATCTTAATAGCTTTTAGCTGAAACCCTTGATCCTTTAACTCCTTAATATTCTTTAGCAGTCTAATATTCTCATCTGTGTAATAACGATGTCCCATCTCGTTCCTTGGGATCTCCAAAACCAGTTCCTCTTCCCAATATCGTAATACATGCGCCTCCACATCCACCTGTTTCGAGGCATCGGATATGATATACCGTTTTTCTGCCATAACCGCCTCCTATAATTGTAAATATTTTCCAGTTATTTCAATTATAGCATTATCTTCCTAAAAAGCAAGCAGAATTTCCAAATATTTACAATTCTTGTTGACAACTTCTACTTTCGATTCGCAGGCTCAATATTAATGGACTTCCCTTTAATCTTAGAATTCTGCATCGCTTTCAGCACTTCTTTGGCATATTCTCTAGGCACCTCCACAAAGGTATACTTATCATACATATCAATCGAGCCCACCAGTTTGCCCGGCATCCCAGACTCTCCTGCCACTGCTCCCAGAATATCACCCGGCTTCACATTCTGCTTCTTTCCGATATTTACAAACAAGCGCACCATGCCTTCTTCTGCCCCTGTATCGCCAAAATCACCATAAGCCGGCTTTTCTGTCTCCTCATTCTCGTTACCTCCCAGAGCCATCTTAAGAAACGCCGCCGCCATATCCAGAGCAGTAAAATCCTCATCATTCAGGCGCTTCTCCACCAGACGCATCGTCGCTGACAGATCCTCCTCCTGAATCATATTCTTAATTTTCTCCATAATCTTGTCAACCTTTGTGTTTGCCACATCATTTAAAGAAGGAATAGGATGCAAATAAATCTTCGTCTTACAATAGCGCTGGATATCCCTCAGCTTATAAACTTCCCTGCCGATCACAAAAGAAAAAGCCTGTCCGGTTCTTCCAGCACGACCGGTTCTTCCAATTCGATGCACATAATACTCATCATCCTGAGGCAGATCATAATTAAACACTGCCTCCACATCATCCACATCAATACCTCTTGCTGCGACATCCGTGGCAACCAAAATATCCGTCTTTCCATTTCGAAAGCCGTTCATCACTCTATCCCGCTGAGACTGCTTGAGATCCCCATGGAGCCCTTCCGCAAAATACCCGCGATTCTGCAAAGCCAACGTAAGCTCATCGACCTGTCTTTTTGTATTACAAAAAATAAGAGAAAGCTTTGGCGCATGAATATCCAAAAGACGGCAGAGCACTTCCTCCTTATTTTTCGGCTTAACCTCATAATAATACTGTTCTATCTTAGGAACCGTCAGCTCCTTCTTAACCACCTTTACAAGCTGCGCATCCTTCTGATATTGATGTGTGATCTCCAAAATTGGTCTTGGCATAGTAGCAGAAAACATAATGGTCTGTCTCTCCTCCGGCACTTGACTGAGAATCGTCTCAATATCCTCCCGGAATCCCATATTCAACATCTCATCTGCCTCATCCAAAATAACCGTGTGAATATAATCAAACTTCACTGTCTTTCTTCTCATATGATCCATAACACGGCCCGGCGTTCCAATAATAATCTGTGTTCCCGCTTTAAGAGAACGGATCTGCTTGACAATATCCTGCCCTCCATAAATAGGAAGTACCTTAATACCATGCATAAATTTTGCAAGATGCCGGATCTCATCTGCCACCTGTATGGCAAGCTCTCTTGTGGGGCATAACACGATTGCCTGCAACTTTTTCGATCGTGGATCGATCTTCTGTAAAAGCGGTATCCCAAACGCCGCCGTTTTTCCTGTACCAGTCTGCGCCTGCCCCACCACATCTGCTCCAGTAAGCTCTATTGGAATCGCCTTCGCCTGTATTGGCGTAGCCTCCTCAAATCCCATATCTGTAATCGCCCTAAGAATCGGCTCTGTAATATCTAATTCCTCAAATCTGACTGCTTCCATATTCTAGTTCCTCCATTTCTGCTGCTTTCCTACAGTCGGTTTTTCATTTAAGCACGGGGACCCTCGCGCATCCCATGCATCAAAAAGCGCTCTTCTTGTAGGAAGAGCGCAAATCAATAGTATTTCAATTATATCTGTACATAACACTACGAGTTCTATAATAGCAGATCTTATAGACTTCGTCAACCATATTTTTACAAATCTACTGGCGATAGTAGTATTATAATGTTGAGCCACCTTTGAGAGAGAGCCGCATAGCCAACATTGGCTAATACCTACTTCTTGGATAGAACCTTACAAATAGTAACCCTGCAACCATAACTGCTGCCGATATTCCTATCCACAGCCACATGCTTTCCTGACTGCCAGCTTCCCCTAGAGGCTCCTCTCTAAATCCTGCCCCTCCTCTCCACTCTCCTTGGAAATTACCAGCTTCTTTCTCCCTGTCACTCTGTCCTTGTTCTTCTGTCTTATTGAGTGATGGCTGCATGGTATCATTGGGTTGCACGGCATCGCCGCCGGGTGGGGTCATTCCATTGGGCGCCCCTCCTTCTTCTGGGGGCATCATCCCATCTGGCATCGTTTTGCCCTGTTCTGGCATGGTTCTATTTCTCTCTTCTCTCTCTGGCATAGTCTCCCCATCTGGAAGCTGTCCCATTCCTTTTAAAAAGCCTCCTCTGCCGCCTTCCATACCAGCTCCACCCTGTGCTCCCATAGCAGAGAGCTCCAAACCACCTGTCTCTATTTTGTTTTCGCTACTCTGGGCAGCCGTTGTTTTTTCTAGCGTGCCATCCAACTGACTGCGGACGCTCTCTGCTCTTTTTTCACAAAACAGGCTAAGCATCTGATTGGCTTCTTTGTATTCCTCATAAGAATAAAACGCAGTTGGGTCTTCTTTTATATAATTGTCCAGCAAGAGATCCAGCCTATTCATTACTTCCTCAAAGTTTCCGCTTTCAAAATAGCCACTTATCAGTTCCTCCAGATAAGCATAATATTGTTCTTGGTATTCTGAAATCTCCAGAAGCTTATGAATCATTGGACGTTCATCAAGACTTCCACTTACCACATCATCGATTCCTCTGTTGATTACTTCGCTCCCGCTATGATTTTGAAAACCACCAAAGGCAAGATTGTAATCCCATGGCAACATGGAAAGTATACCATCTTGCTCATATAAATAGTAATTATGAAGCATTGTGCCAAAATAACTGTCATCGTTTATAAGAAAGGTGTTCGCTGCTATATAACGGAGCATCGCCTCCACATCCACCGCCTCGGTAATCTCTGTCCCTTCGCTTATTTTCTTAAGTGCTTCTACCACTCTCTCCTTATCTGCTTTTGATGGCTGAAATACAGCTCCGTCAAAGATTGCACTGTAGCTGTCTAAGTCGTCATCGATATAGGCAAGAGCCGCGCCCTGACTGCCGCTGGCATCCCTTGTCATAGTTCCCTCCGGCTTATAAAGCTCACCGTAAGCGGCCCCAAATACTCGTGTAGCATAGGACTCCTCCATGCCCTCCAGAGCAAAATACAAACCCCAATTTTCTCCATTTCTGCTCACGCTTGCATACGAAAACAGAGAAGTTTCCACTCCCAGATACGACATAATATCATAGGAGATATATTCCTTACGACATGTCGCATCGCTGATCATATTGTTTAATACCAGCTTATCAAGCCCCATACAGGTCTGCGTGGAGTCATAGTGGTCAAATTCCAGCTTAAAACTGTAGCGGTCTGTGGTAGTATCATTTGCAATCTGCGTTAAGCTAGTATTTCCCTTTGGTCGTATTCCTACATTATAGTAGGTAACTCCATTGATCACCACGTCGCAGCGATAATATTGCTCCTCTAGCGCACGCTCCAGCATCTCATTCCAGCTATCGTCATCCATTAAGATGTCCACCGTCATAACCTGATTTTTATCAAACAGCTCCGTCTCATATGGAAAAACTGTCTCTTTTGCCTCCAGCGCAAGAACCTGCGGGAAATAGGTAAGAGTGATAGAAAACAAGAGGGCAAGGATAATCCCTGTCACGGCTAAGCAATCAATCCATTTTTTCTTAATCATAACTGCCTCATTTCTTGCGACAAATTACCTGTCAATTCGCATATTCTCCATTATAACTTACAAGTATAGCACTTTTCACACCATTTAATCCACTTAGCCGGTTGATAAATTCTGTTCCCATCTCTATCAGCCGCACCTCCACCGTAATCTCAATTCCATCGCCTGACACGGTCTTACTTTTTATCACCTGCTTTTTCGTGGAATCTTTCATTTCTTTTAAACATGCCTGCTCTGCTGCCTCATTTTCGCAGCGTACCACTACAATATATGGATTCTCTCCCGGCTTACGATTCACAAATACCAGCATTAAAACCCCAATTAGAACCGTACCAATCACCGCCAATGGTATCATACCTGCACCCAAAACTATACCTGAGGCGATTGCCCAGAATAAATACGCAATGTCTAATGGCTCCTTCACCGCCGTGCGGAAACGCACTATAGAAAGAGCGCCAACCATACCAAGCGAGAGAACAACATTAGAAGTGACAGCCAAAATAACAAACGTTGTGATCAGCGTCATCGCCATCAGCGATACGCCAAAACTTGTAGAATACAAAACACCGTTAAAGGTTTTTTTATAAACCATAAATATAAACAGCCCCACACAGAACGCCAATATCATGGCGATCGCTGTATCCATCACGCTAAAGGAAGCTATATTTTCCGTAAAGCTGCTCTTAAAAATATCCTTAAAGGTTACTGCCGCTAAAATCTCCATCTTTCTACCTCATTTCTTTTCTATTTATCCTAAGCGCTGTCCTATGCATTATCCAAACCTTCGACAGACGGCATACTTTGAAAACGCCTCCTGCTGCCGCTCATTCTCCCGGATACACATCTGAATAATCTCCGGCATATAAGCATCATATTTTACCTCCATCAGGACTGTCTCCATCTTATCCGTCTGTATAGTCGGACAAGACCAATGAAAAAATTGTGACGGAGACAAGCCTGTACAGATATTGCGATCAAATGTAATGCGCACATTGCCCGGCGCGTACACATATGGCTCTCTCAGATAATCCACAATCACGCGGGGTCTAAGCTGCTCATTCTTTATCTTCACATAAAATTCAATGAAAAGCTTTTTCCCGCTTTTGTTCAGCGTCTCTATCTCTCCTCTAAGAAGCTTCGCCACCTGCTCCTTTGAAATCTCCTCAGAAAATTTACTGCAAAGCCCACCAAGCTTACATTTTTTCTCCAGATAAATCACATCCGTGTTGCCATTATAATAACGAAGACGAAATTTCTCTCTCTCATTCACTCCATCTATCTTTTCTCGAAGTGCTTTATCCCGATAATTATCAAAATATAAACTCCGTATCTGGTAAGTTCCATCTTTTCCCACATGGGCATCCAGCCCAGTCACAGCACGAAGCCTGCTTCGTATGCTTAGATATTCCACATATCTCAGCTCATGCTTTGTCTCATGGCGAAATTTTTGCTTTGGCTGCTCACAAGGCCCCATAAA
>CAMWWW010000032.1 GCA_947178015.1 uncultured Clostridia bacterium | reverse complement strand
CTGCGCGGACCCTTCCCGAAAATGATTACACAAATCGCCTTTACATAAATCTATATGATACAGATGTTCTGATATTAGTAATAGAAATGGAAAGGTAGTAGAAATGAGTAATAAGAAAGTAACTTTTGAGGATATTGCCCGGTATACTAATTTTTCAAAGACAACGATTTCTCGCTATTTTAATAATCCTGATTCTTTGACATTAAAAAATCAGGAAATTATTGCTCAGGCATTGATTGATTTGAATTATAAAGAGAATAAGGTGGCGAAAATTCTAGCAAATGGCAAGAGTGAGTTTGTTGGCGTAATTGTGCCAAACTTGTATCTTCATTATTATTCTGAGATGTTAAATCAGATTTTATCTTCCTATGAGAAATTTGGCTATAAATTTTTGGTGTTTGCAGGAAACGCCAATGAGGCAATAGAAAGGCGCTATATACAAGAGCTTTTGGCATATAATATCGAGGGAATGATTATGTTAAGCCATACCATCCCCTCGCAGGAGCTGTCGTCTTATCATATTCCTATAGTGACGATAGAGCGGGAGGATCAATATACCTGCAGTGTAAATACCGATAATTATATGGGGGGTATGCAGGCAGCGGGCTTGTTGTATAAGAATAATTGTGATATTTTGATCCATATTAATGTAAGGGTTTCTGAGAATGTTCCCGCATATGGGAGAATCAAAGGTTTTGTTGATGCTTGTACAGAGCATGATCTGCCTTATGAGCTGCTTTTGGAGGATCTTGGCAATACTTATGAAGCCAATAAAAAGGTAATTCAGCAGCTTGCAGAGAATTTGGACAAAAAATATAAAGGAAAGCGCAAGGGGCTTTTTTTGGCAAATGATACCTACGCGAATATGATGTTAAATTGCCTTGTGCGCATGTATGGTTCTCTGCCGGATGATTATCGCATTATTGGCTTTGATAATTCGCCGATTTCCAGTGAGGCTGTAATTCCCACCAGTACAATTGGACAGCAGATTGATAAAATTGCGGATGCCGCCATGGAAATACTGGTGGATCAGATGAATGAGAGGAAAAAGCGAAGACCATTATTATTAAATGAACCTATACATAAAGTCATAACGCCGGTATTAATCAGCAGAGAGACAACAAAGCGAACCCCTTAAGAGTAGCAGACACGCTCCTGTACTGCATCCAGACAGAAGTTATCGAGCTAACCATCCCCCATCCACTGCCAATGTAAATCCATTTACGTATGCGGAAGCTTCTGATGCAAGGTATACGCCTGCTCCCATAAGATCTTCTGGCGTGCCCCAGCGTCCTGCGGGGATGCGGTCTAAGATCGCCTCGCTTCTGTCCGCGTCGTTTCTCAGATTGGCGGTGTTGTTTGTCGCCATATAGCCGGGAGCGATGGCGTTGACATTGACGCCGAAGGGCGCCCATTCATTGGCAAGGGCTTTGGTAATTCCCATAACGGCACTTTTGCTGGCTGCGTAGGCAGGTACGCGGATGCCGCCTTGATAGCTCAGCATGGAAGCGATATTGATAACCTTTCCGCTTTTATTGGGGAGGAAATAACGATTTGCCATAGCCTGTGTCAAGAAGAATACCAGACGTTCATTTAATTGAATCACCTTGTCCCAATCTTCCTCCGAGACATCCTTTGCATCTTCGCGATGGATTATGCCTGCATTGTTGACAAGGATATCCACGCAGCTGCACAAGCGATCGCATGCCTCCATAATGCGGCTTACGGCATCCTTCTGCGATAAATCCACAATAATTTCCTGAAAGACGCGTCCTGTTTGTTCAACTTGCTCCTTTGTCTGCTGCATGCTTCTTCTCGCCACGCCAATCACGTCGGCGCCTGCCTGTGCAAAGGCGATGCACAAGCCTTGGCCAAGTCCTGTATTTGCTCCCGTTACCATCGCTGTTTTTCCGTCAAGACGAAATAAATCTAATATCATGGAAAGCCTCCTATTTAAAATTTGTTAAGGAAAGTATATTGCATTTTTTGTTTTATATCGACTATAATAGAAGCAGAAAGTAGCATAATCATAGCGAAATCAATGTCTAAAAGAAAAGAGAATCTTTAAAAATGCCTGAAAATCAAGAAAAATTTAAAACCATTACAGATCAAAATTTGCAGGAAATGCGCCAGCATGGAACAAAGGATTTCCCTCTTGGGGTTTATCAGGATGATCTAGCACAGTTTGAGCAGGGAAAAATTCCTTGGCACTGGCATGAAGAGATTCAGTTTGATTTGGTGGTAAAGGGCAGTATTCATTTTCAAATTGGCAGCAGAGGCTTCGTATTGTCGGAGGGGCAGGTTATTTTTATTAATGCAGGAGTCTTGCACCAGATCTTGCCGGAGGCGGGGACGGAAGGGCAGATTGCCGCCTATGTTTTGCGCGACAGTTTATTAGAGGCGGATGTGTTGTCAGCAGTTTATCAAAAATGTCTTTTGCCCGTGATAAAGGGCCCTGTTGATTGTGTTGTATTTGATAACGGAGAGGAGATTGACCGTCAGGCGGCGGTGTATCTGGAGCGAATACAGGATTTATTTATAAAAGAAGAGATAGGGTATCAGATAGAGATCAAGGGTCTGTTGTGCTGTCTTTTTGGTTGTCTGCTAAAGAGGGCGAAGCAGGGAAGCAGAATGGTGTCCGTGCGTGAACGGCGAGATATGGAGAGGATTAAGGAGGCGATCACCTTTATTGAGAGGCATTACGATGAGCCTCTATCCTTGATTCAGATTGCGGAACGGCTGGCGCTCAGCAGAAGTGAGCTGTGCCGTTGTTTTCATAGAGTAATGGACATTACACCTTATGAATATTTGATTCAATACCGGATTAAGGAGGCATCAAAGAGGCTGCGTCAGACGGATGATAAAATTTTGGATATCGCGCTTCAATGTGGGTTTGACAGCATAGGGCATATGGGGAGATATTTTAGAAGATATTGTGGCTGTTCTCCCTCTGTATTTCGAAAAAAGATATAGGTATACAAAGCGGTGGCAGATTTGTGGAATGTATGATATACTTTATTTGATTTGTGGCGCGTTGCTTTTGAAAGCGGGCGCGGCGGAGCAGGGGCGGCAGAGGCGGCACCTGCTAATTTAGCGATGAAAATAGGGACAAGGAGCTTCCCAAGATACTTGAGGAGCTTTGTAGTCTGGCAAATAAGGAGAAGTGATTATGCAGAAAACAGAGTTTTATTTTCCTTCCTGTGACGAGATTCATGATATTCATGCAGTTGTGTGGAAGCCGGAGGGGGATGTGCGGGCGGTGCTGCAAATTTCGCACGGCATGACGGAGTATGTGAATCGCTATGAGGAACTGGCGGAGTATTTGACAGCGAGAGGAATTCTGGTTGTTGGAAATGATCATCTGGGGCATGGGCAGTCGGTGATCAGAGAGGAAGAGTGGGGATTTTTTGCGTCTGGGGATGCGGGCGGCAAGGTAGTTCGTGATCTTCATACCTTGACGCAGCGGATGCATAAGGAATATCCCGAAGTGCCCTATTTTCTGCTGGGGCATAGCATGGGGTCTTTTATGGCAAGAAGATATGCGATGACCTATGGAGCCGATCTGGATGGAGCTGTTTTTGTGGGAACGGGCAATCAGCCCTATATTCAGGTTCTGATGGGGCAGGCGATAGTGAGTTTCTTAAATATATTCTTTGGGGAGCGTTATCGAAGCAAGTTGGTGAATTTTCTTATGTTTGCTTTTTACAACAAGCGTTTTAAACCAGTGAAAACAAAATATGACTGGCTGAGCCGGAACGAGGAAAATGTGGAGAAGTATAAGAAAGACAAAGCATGTACCTTCTTATTTACGCTCAATGGCTATAAAACGCTGTTTTCCACTCTTGCTTATATTGAAAAGCCCGTGAATATACGACAGATTCCTGCAAGGCTTCCGATTCTTTTCCTGTCGGGGGAGGATGATCCGGTAGGAAACTACGGAAAAGCGGTAAAGCAGGCGTGCGCGCTGTACAAAAAGCGGGGAATTCGTGATCTGACCTTAAAGCTTTATCCCAAGGATAGGCATGAGCTTCTCAATGAGCTGGATAGGCAGGATGTCTTTGCCTATCTGTATGGTTGGCTGGATAAGCGGATTACGGGGAATAAATAAAGGAAATGTTGTGCATACTAGCCTCGAACAAGTGGAATTATTTCACAAGACGAGGAGGTAATGCTGTGAAGATAACTTTTTTTGGAACCAAGCCATATGATAGAATCTGGTTTGAGCCTCTGAGCAGAGAGTATGGCGTTGAGATTCATTTTGTGGAGAGCCGCCTAAATTGGGAGACGGCAGTGCTTGCGAAGGGCTGTGAGGGAGTCTGTATTTTTGTAAATGATACGGCGGACAGAAAAGCGATAGATGCATTGTGCGAGCTGGGAGTGAAAGTGATTTTTCTTCGTTGTGCAGGTTTTAATAATGTGGATCTGAAGGCGGCAAAGGGAAGAATAAAGGTGCTGCGTGTGCCGAGCTATTCACCAGACGCTGTGGCGGAGTATGCAATCGGACTCCTTTTATCTGTCAATCGCTATATTCATAGAGCTTATGTTAGAACCAGAGAATTTAATATGAATATCCATGGTTTGATGGGAACAGATCTAAGCCATAAGACAGCGGGCGTGATAGGCACAGGAAAGATTGGACAGTCTATGATTCGTCTGCTAAAGGGATTTCAGATGAGGGTGCTGGCATATGATGTATATCCAAATGAGGAGCTTGATGTGGAGTATGTGCCGCTGAAAGAGCTCTTTTCCAAGTCGGATGTCATATCACTCCATTGTCCGCTCACGCCGGACACTCGTTATATTATAAGCGAAGAATCTTTGAAGAGTATGAAGCAAGGCGTCTATATATTAAATACCTCAAGAGGAGCCTTAATTGATACCAAGGCGCTTCTAAAGGCGCTGAAGGAGCCGGGAAAAATCGGCGGTGTTGGGCTGGATGTCTATGAGGAGGAGGACGGCATCTTCTATGAGGATCGCTCGAATGATATTATGGAGGACGATATGCTGGCAAGGCTTATGACCTTTCCCAATGTGCTGGTGACATCGCATCAGGGGTATTTTACCACGGAGGCAATGCAGGCGATCGCCATTGTCACTTTGGAAAATGTGTACCAGTATATGAACCATATGGAGTTAATGAATGAAGTAACATGTGACTAAGACCTTATATTTCAGAAATTCTTAATATTTCTTATGCCATGGAATTAAAAGATGGCTGTTAGGATGGATACAGAGGTCAGAAAGGATGAGACTGCCTGTGCGCGGTTTGCCGCCGCATGGGCAGGGCATGTGCAGGTGCATGCGGGAGAGACAGTATGTTAAATATTCTTGTTTGTGATGATGACAGACAGATCGTGGAAGCGATAGACATTTATCTGACCCAAGAGGGATACCGTGTATTGAAGGCATATGATGGGATGGAAGCGCTGGGTCTTTTGCGCTCAAATGATATCCATCTGTTAATTATCGACGTTATGATGCCGAAACTGGACGGGATACGCGCAACACTAAAGATTCGGGAGGAGAGCAGTATTCCAATTATTATCTTATCTGCAAAATCGGAGGATTCGGATAAGATTCTTGGATTAAATATTGGGGCGGACGATTATGTGACAAAGCCATTTAATCCTCTTGAGCTGGTTGCCCGCGTAAAATCTCAGCTACGCCGCTATACGCAGCTTGGAAGTGCAAATATGGCCGGTGATCTGAATGTCTACCGGAATGGCGGACTGATGATCAATGATGAGAACAAAGAGGTTACGGTAGATGGTGAGATGATTAAGCTGACGCCAATCGAGTATAATATTCTTTTGCTGCTTGTAAAAAATGCAGGAAAGGTATTTTCGATCAATCAGATCTATGAAAGCATCTGGAATGAAGAGGCGATTGGCGCAGATAATACAGTTGCTGTACATATCCGCCATATCCGCGAAAAGATTGAGATCAATCCAAAAGAACCGCGTTATCTGAAGGTGGTGTGGGGAATTGGCTATAAGATAGAGAAACAATAGCCTGCCCCGGACGGGAAAGGGGAGAATTGTATGAGGAATCTGAGGCAGTCTCGAATGTTAAAGGCAGTGGCAGTGGTGCTGCTGCTTTTTAGTGTGGTGTCTATCCCAATTAGTATTGTGGGAGAACTTTATCTATCCAAAAAGGTATTTGGCAGCAGCCGGACAGAAATGTTTGGAGGAGCGTTTGAGGATTCCCTGATTTTCTCTAATCTGTTCAGCAAGAGGATCGGACAGCTTGCGGAGTATATCGAGCTTAAAAATATTTTAGAGACGAACGGGGAGCTGGATTATAATCGCAGTGTGTGCGAGATGGTAGAAGATGGTTCCGTCGCGGTTTACGCGATTGGAGATCTGTTAAGAAGAAATCATTTTTTTGTGGAGGACGTCAATAGTCAGTCGGAGATT
This sequence comes from uncultured Clostridia bacterium, assembly GCA_947178015.1. GTDB lineage: Bacteria > Bacillota > Clostridia > Lachnospirales > Lachnospiraceae > RGIG8607. Next base: position 6,072 of record CAMWWW010000032.1, on the reverse strand, counting down.
CTGTTGGAGGAGTTATTTGCTATGGGCTATCAGCAGGATCAGAGTTTCGTTTATATAGACGAGGATGGCGCGGTTCAGTTAGGAAAATTGCTGGAAGATAAGTTTATCTATGATTTTAACAGTGAGTCAAACTGGATCGCTGTGAAAAAAGTGGAGGATGCAAAAGCGTTATTTAGCGAACAGAAGGAGAATATAGATACTGCAGCAGGATTTATGCAGAATACAGCTTTAGAAAGCGCAGATGCAGAGGGGTATAGTGAGGCAAAAAGTGTCTATATCCAACAGACTGCTATGGGAGAGGAAGGGCTGCCGGAGGGGAGTATTTTAGTATTTACCCTTGATGATCTGTCCTATCGGTATACATATTATGTGGCGTATTATCTGTATTATCACGGGATATTTGCAGAGAATGTCGGAACCCGATTTATCTATGAGATAAGCAATGGAACAAACACTTATGCAAATGCGGAAGATATTGCAGAGTACCAATCGGGCGAGAAGAGGGCTTCCGGCCGATTGAGCTATAATAGTAGGGAGTATACGGTTGATACAGATGTAAAAAATGTGAATCGAAGCTATGTGGATAATCTTGAGCGGGCACTTTCTACAGGAAAAGATGAGGTCAACATTTTCGCCGCGGTCAGGCGCATAGGGAGCGATACGCTGGTGAATGATCTGTTTATGGCGGAACAGATACATTATCAGGATATGCAGCAGATCTGCGTCATACTCTTGGTTGGAGGCATTGCGGGAGCATTTGGCGTGATTGTGCTGGGATTTTATCTGCTTGCCTCGGCTGGGCATGCAAAGGATGTCGAAGGAGTGCGTCTGACGGTTTTTGATAGATGGTATACGGAGATTGCAGGTGTTTTGTGCTTTTGTCTTTTGTTAAGCTGTATTATATTGACATTATCACTGATTCGGGAGGCATATGAAGGCGTTTATATTGATGGTTCTCTGATCGCCTCAACGGCTGCCATATGCACCATGGTGATGTTTACTTATCTTGCCTTTATTTTTAGCCTAGCATCTCTTGTGAGAAGAATTAAGGCGGGGACGTTGTGGAAAAATAGTTTTTTGCGAAATGGGACTAGATGGCTGTATCGGACATGCAGAAAACTGGTCACGGTCTTCGGTGTGATTTATGAGGAGCGCGATATAACAGCGCGGGTAATTATCGCTTATGTGACAGTGCTTGCGGCAACTGTGATTACAGGAGTGCTGATTATGGTATCATTTTGGAGCGGCACAGTGCTTGTATTGTTCTTTTTACTTCTGTTCGCCGGAATTCATGCGGGAACTTTGTATATGCTTCTTAGGGAAAAGATTGATTATAAGCGTTTAATTGAAGGGATTGAACGGATGGCAGACGGCGATCTCAACTATAAAATAGATGAGATGGGATTACAGACGGACAATAAACGCCTTGCAGTGGCGGCAAATCGGATTGGAGATGGTCTTGCGGAGGCTGTGGAAAAGAGCATAAAAGATGAACGTATGAAGACAGATTTGATCACGAATGTCTCTCATGATATTAAAACACCGCTGACATCTATTATCAATTATGTCGATTTGCTGAAACGGGAGAAAATTGAAGATAACAAGATTCAATCTTATATTGATGTGCTGGATAGTAAATCGCAGAGACTTAAGAATCTCACCGATGATCTGGTGGAGGCGTCAAAGCTTAGCTCTGGGAATATTATCCTTACCATGCAGGATATTAATCTGGTGGAGCTTGTCAATCAGGCGAATGGAGAATTCAGTGAGAAGTTCGAGCTTAAGAATCTGACTATTATTTCCTCGCTTCCTGAGAGCCCCGTTATAATTGAGGCGGATGGAAGGCGGATCTGGAGGGTGTTAGAGAATCTTTATAACAATGTATCAAAGTATGCGATGGAGAATACAAGGGTGTATGTCGCGGTGGTTCCTGTGATGGACAGAGCTTCTTTTATCATAAAAAATATATCAGCCAATCCGCTGAATTTTAGCGCAGAGGAGCTGACAGAGAGGTTTATCCGCGGAGATATATCCAGAAGCACCGAAGGAAGCGGTCTGGGGCTTTCTATTGCACAGAGTCTTACAGAGCTGATGAAGGGAAGTTTTGAGATCTATCTGGATGGGGATCTGTTCCGGGCTACGGTGTCGTTTCCACTCAGATAAATAATTACTTGCAAACTTTTTGTAGAACCGATATAATTAGTAGGATGGATAGAATTTGAGGGATATAAGAGAGGAGGATATGACATGGTGACATTGTCAAAGGGCGGGGCATGGCTGCTTGACGGCACAGAAGTGATAGAGGAGGCAGAAAATAGTGAGGTTGTGCTCAGGCAAAGGCTTGGAGAGAAGTATATCTCCCGCGAAGCGGCGGCTGAGAATACCATTGCATATAGAATATTAAAAAGTCATAATACATCGGGAGATATGGATAGGCTGAAAATTAAGTTTGATCGCCTAACCTCCCATGATATAACGTTCGTCGGGATTATCCAGACGGCGAGGGCAAGTGGACTTACAGAATTTCCAGTACCCTATGTGCTGACAAACTGTCATAATAGTCTGTGTGCAGTTGGTGGAACCATTAATGAGGATGATCACATGTTTGGGTTGTCCTGTGCAAAACATTATGGTGGTATCTATGTACCGCCTCATCAGGCGGTTATTCATCAGTTTGCCAGAGAAATGTTAGCCGGCGGCGGGCGCATGATCTTGGGTTCGGACAGTCATACACGCTACGGTGCACTTGGTACGATGGCAGTGGGAGAGGGAGGTCCTGAGATTGTAAAGCAGCTTCTTTCCCAGACATATGATATTCCTATGCCGGGTGTGGTAGGCGTATATCTTAGCGGCAAGCCCAGAAAAGGCGTGGGCCCGCAGGATGTCGCGCTGGCTATTATCGGCGAAGTATTTGCAAATGGATATGTAAAAAATAAGGTGATGGAATTTGTCGGTGACGGGGTTGACAATTTAAGCGTAGACTTCCGCATTGGTGTAGATGTGATGACAACGGAAACCACATGCTTGTCTTCTATCTGGAGAACGGACGATAAGGTAAAGGAATTCTATGAGATCCATGGCAGGGAGGAGGAATATAAGGAGCTGAATCCCGGCAGTGTGTCATACTATGACGGCATGATATACGTGGATCTGGACAAGGTTAAGCCGATGGTTGCAATGCCGTTCCATCCAAGCAATACCTATACCATTGAAGAATTAAATGAGAATTTGATGGATATTCTCGATGATGTGGAGAAAAAAGCGAAAGTTAGCCTTGATAATAAGGTTGACTTTACGTTAAAGGATAAGGTGCATAATGGCAGGCTTTATGTGGAGCAGGGGGTAATAGCGGGCTGCGCGGGAGGAGGCTTTGAGAATCTTTGTGCGGCTGCTGATATTCTAAGGGGAAAGACGATCGGTGCCGATGAATTTTCCTTAAGTGTATATCCAGCAAGTCAGCCCGTGTTTATGGAGCTGGTAAAGAATGGACGTGTGTCTGATTTTATGGCAGCAGGAGCTACAGTGAGAACAGCGTTCTGCGGTCCGTGCTTTGGTGCAGGTGATGTGCCGGCAAATAAGGGGCTTAGCATCCGCCATTCCACGAGAAACTTCCCGAACCGGGAAGGTTCCAAGGTGACAAGCGGACAGATCGCGTCTGTTGCATTGATGGATGCTCGTTCTATCGCGGCGACCGCGGCAAATAAAGGCTATTTGACAGCGGCGGATACCTTTGAGGGAGAGTTTACAAATCCAAGGTATTTCTTTGATAAGACGATTTATGAGAATAGAGTGTATAATGGGGTAGGAAAGGCAGATCCGTCTGTATCAATAAAATTTGGCCCCAATATAAAAGATTGGCCTAAGATGTCTCCACTTACGGAAAATATTTTGCTTAAGGTAGTGTCTGTGATCCACGATCCCGTAACTACGACCGATGAGCTGATCCCTTCTGGCGAGACATCTTCCTACCGCTCGAATCCTTTGGGGCTTGCGGAATTTACATTGTCCAGAAGAGATCCCGCATATGTAGGACGTGCAAAGGATATAAAGAAGGTGGAGGAAGCGAGAGTTTCCGGCGGGAATCCCTTGGAGGATGCATCGATTGGGCGGGCGTTTGAGGTAATTGCGCAGATGTATCCGCAAGTAAAGCCAGAGCAGACAGAGGTTGGAAGCACAATATTTGCCGTAAAGCCGGGAGACGGCTCTGCGCGCGAGCAGGCAGCCTCCTGCCAGAGAGTGCTTGGAGGACTTGCCAATATTGCAAAAGAATACGCGACAAAGCGCTATCGTTCAAACTTGATCAATTGGGGTATGCTGCCGTTTCTTCTCCCAGAACAGGCGGACAAAGAGCTGCCATTTGAAAATGGAGATTTTATCTTTGTGCCGGGGATTACAGATGCAGTCAAAAATAAAGCAGATACGGTGAAGGCGTATGTTGTGAAGGAAAAGCTTTTGGAATTTGAAATGAAGTTAGGTGATCTGACAGAAGATGAGAGAGAGATTATCCTAAAAGGATGCTTGATAAATTATAATAACAAACAGATGAAGTAGAAACAAGCGAGAGGCACATATCGATTCTTTGGATGAGGGTATGTGCCTTTTTGTGTGGAAAAAAATATCTTAATAAAACTCCATTTGGATTAAGAGAAAAAGAGTTGTTTTATTATTTTTCGTATTCTATGTCGAAGAATAATAAAACAGCTCTTTTTTTCATAGATTTTCTTAATCTATGAAAAACCGTTATATCCCTATAAAATCTTCGCCTGTTCGATTTTCTGACCATAAATTTGACCATAAATTCTCGATAGCTCCTCTAATTGCTTTCTTTTTGTGTCCATCGAGGGATGTACATATCGATTTAATGTAATTTGTATATCTGAATGTCCCATAATTTCACTAAGACTTTTTACATCAATACCGCCTTCTATACAATTTGTGGCAAATGTATGTCTTAAAATATGAAAATTCTTTGCCGAAAGCCCAGCCTCTTTCAACAGCTTTTGAAATCGGTATTGTAAAGTTCTGGGCTCTAACGGTTTATTTCCTCCAAAAATATACATTTTTCCATTGTCAAAATGTTTTAATAATTCTAATACAAAAACCGAAATTGGAATTTCCCGTTTCGAACACTCACTTTTGGGAACAGTTTCCAACAGCTTCGTCTTCGTCTGTTCATTATTCACGGCTATTCTCTGAACAGTGCGATTGATAGAAAGCAACCTATGCTCCAAATCAATATCCATCCACTTCAAAGCACATAATTCACCTATTCGCACTCCCGTATACAGGCAAAAAGCTACTGCCATTTTATAAATATCCATATCACGATAAATAGCTGAAAATAATTGCGACTGCTCCAGCTTTGTCAACACCTCCACAGGCTTTCTTTTTCCTTTAAAAGCTTGTCTCTTTATACTAGGAACAGATATTTCATAACGCCTAGACGCAAAACGCAAGATCTGATTAATTACACAATAAATGCTTTTCTGTACACTTTCTGATAAATATTCAGAAATCTTTCCATAAACCAACACACTATTGATATTTGATACTTGATATTCTCCCAATGTTAATGCAAGATATTTTTCATAAATTAAACGATACTTTACATAGGTAGAGATCTTACTGATCATGGATATTTCCACTAACCAACCCTCTGCTGCATCAGAAAATTTTACATTTTCACAATAGCTGTAATAATCTACTTTGTTATTTAAAATAACTGACTCTTTCAATCTCGTTTTCTTTAAAGTCAGTTTTTCTTTTACTTCCTCATAACTCCTTCCATATACTGAGCGATAAATCTTCTTCCCTCTCTCCTCTATATACACAGAATATCTTCCTTCCCATCTCCCATCCTCTCTTTTTCTGATATTTTCTCCATGACGTGCCATAACCACCTCTCCTTTCTCCCGATCTCTGACCATAAATATGACCATAAAAAGCTGAAAATTATGGTTTTCTACCACTCACTGCAACTATTTCTCGATCCGCCTTACAAAATTTGTAAAATTAAGTAGCATTTTTCATCGCTTTAGGGTATAAGCATGATTTAATATATACCTGTAGCTT
>CAMWWW010000031.1 GCA_947178015.1 uncultured Clostridia bacterium | reverse complement strand
GTGCTATAGTATGTTATTGAGAGATGGAAGAAGTCTTTTTTTTATGCTCAAAATTCGGACAATACCGATTTGAGCAGAAACCAAAATGAAGATAAGTGGAGGTGGAAGTTGTGCGCACAAAAATCATATTGGCATGTACAGAATGTAAACAGCGTAATTACAACATGACAAAGGATAAGAAGACACATCCTGACAGGATGGAGACCAAGAAATATTGCAGATTTTGCAGGACACACACATTGCACAAGGAAACAAAATAGGCAATTTCGTTATGAGGTGAAGCTATGGGAGAGACTGTAAAGGCAGAGAAGGCTCCAAAGAAGAGATGGATAGACGGACTAAAGGCTGAATTTAAGAAGGTGATTTGGCCGGATCAGAAGTCACTTGTGAGACAGACAGTTGCAGTTGTAGCTATTTCTGTGGTTCTGTGTGCGATTATTGCTGTTTTGGATGCAGTAATTCAGATGGGGCTTGGTTTCCTAATTTAGTTGAGGGCAGGGTGATTGTATGGCAGAGTCAAACTGGTATGTAGTGCATACCTATTCGGGCTATGAGAATAAGGTGAAGGCGAATATTGAGAAGACAATAGAGAACAGAAAGCTTCAGGATCAGATTTTGGAGGTTGTCGTTCCGATGCAGGATGTTGTGGAGGTAAAGAACGGATCAAAGAAGCAGGTGCAGAAGAAGCTATTTCCGGGTTATGTGTTGATCAATATGGTTATGAATGACGATACATGGTATGTTGTCCGCAATACAAGGGGTGTCACCGGATTTGTAGGGCCCGGATCAAAGCCCGTTCATCTTACCGAGACAGAGATGAGACCATTAGGAATTAAGCCTGACAGCGAGGTAGTTGTAGACTTTGAGGTTGGTGATAGTGTTACTGTGACAGCCGGCGCATGGCAGGAGACGGTCGGCGTGATTAAGACGATCAATCCGGGCAAGCAGAGTGTCACCATCACGGTTGATATGTTCGGCCGCGAGACACCGGTTGAATTAAGCTTCACGGAGGTTAAGAAGCTGTAGCCTTCAAGGAAGTGTTTTTATGGATTGTTTGAAACTAGGGTGGGAGATAAGAGAAATCTTGTCGCCAAATACCACAATGATTTAGGAGGTGCCTTAAAATGGCTAAGAAAGTTACTGGTTATATTAAATTGCAGATCCCTGCGGGAAAGGCAACACCAGCTCCACCGGTAGGTCCTGCACTTGGACAGCATGGTGTGAATATTGTGCAGTTTACAAAGGAGTTTAATGCGAGAACAGCAGATCAGGACGGGATGATTATTCCTGTTGTCATCACTGTTTACGCAGATAGAAGCTTTAGCTTTATCACAAAGACTCCTCCTGCGGCAGTATTGCTGAAGAAGGCATGTAAGATTCAGTCAGGCTCCGCTGTGCCGAACAAGACAAAGGTAGCGAAAATTTCCAAGGCAGAGATTCAGAAAATTGCAGAGCTTAAGATGCCTGATCTAAATGCGGCGAGCATTGAGGCTGCTATGAGCATGATTGCCGGCACGGCAAGAAGTATGGGAATTACTGTGGAGGATTAAGCTTTTTGGCTGAGAAAAGTTCCATGCATGTAACTAATATGAGCTTATAATATGTGGGAGGGCGAAGCCCGATAAAATACCACTGGGAGGTTAAACATGAAATCAGGTAAGAGATATGCAGAGGCTGCAAAATTAGTAGATCGAACAATACAATATGATGTAGCGGATGCGATTGCGCTTGTAAAGAAAACAGCAGGTGCAAAATTTAACGAGACAGTTGAAGTACACATCAGGACAGGCTGCGATGGACGTCATGCGGAGCAGCAGATTCGTGGTGCGGTAGTGCTTCCGCACGGAACAGGAAAGGCAGTGAAGGTTCTGGTATTTGCCAAGGGCGATAAGCTTGCTGAGGCTGAGGCAGCGGGAGCTGATTTCGTAGGCGGTGAGGAGCTGATTCCGAAAATTCAGAATGAGGGATGGTTTGATTTTGATGTCGTGGTTGCTACACCAGATATGATGGGCGTAGTTGGACGTCTGGGCCGCGTACTTGGACCGAAGGGCTTGATGCCGAATCCGAAGGCTGGAACGGTGACGATGGATGTGACTAAGGCTGTAAAAGATATTAAAGCAGGTAAGATCGAGTACAGACTTGACAAGACAAATATTATCCATGTGCCGATCGGAAAGGTTTCCTTTACTGAGGAACAGTTAGCGGACAATTTCCAAACTCTCATTGATGCAATTAATAAAGCAAAGCCCAGCGCAGTGAAGGGACAGTTCTTAAGAAGTGTAACGATGGCTTCCACAATGGGACCGGGCGTGAAGCTGAATGTTGTGAAGCTTGCCAACTAAGAAAGGCTTGACAGAACAGACAGAACATGCTATACTGCACAAGTATGAAAACTGCCAGAGACAGCAGGTGCCGGAAAACCGGCGTAAGGAGAAGCGCCTGCCGAGGTTATAAGATACTTATTGGAAACATAAGAGCTTATACTGCCTCTCTGTGCAAACAGAGAGGTTTTTTATGCGCAGGGATACATCAGAAAATGAGCTGCCAATAGGCGGCATAATCCCGCAGCGCGATAGAGATACTCGGATGGCAGTATCAAATCTAATAAGGAGGTGTACCACTTATGGCTAAAGTAGAATTGAAGAAACCGATCGTGGAGGAGATTTCTGAGCTGCTTAACGGCGCACAGTCAGCGGTTGTAGTTGATTATCGTGGGCTCACGGTAGAAGAAGATACAAGACTGCGCAAACAGTTAAGAGAAGCTGGCATTGTGTATAAAGTTTACAAGAATACGATGATTAACTTTGCAGTTCAGGGAACAGAATTCGAAGCGTTGGTTCCACATTTGGAAGGGCCTACAGCACTCGCAGTGTCAAAGACAGATGCGACAGCTCCGGCAAGAATTTTGTTTAATTTCTCTAAGGATGCCAAAGCACTGGAGTTAAAGGCAGGCATTGTAGAGGGAACCTATTATGATCAGAAGGGAATTCAGGTAATTGCGTCGATTCCTTCCAGAGAAGAATTGCTGTCCAAATTCCTTGGCAGTATTCAGTCTCCTGTTACAAACTTTGCACGTGTTATTAAGCAGATTGCAGAGTCAAAGGGAGAGACTGCATAACAGGCAAGAAAGAACGAAACAAAATATATGATAAAATGGAGGTAGAATAAATTATGACAACAGCAGAGATTATTGAAGTTATCAAAGGTCTTACCGTATTAGAATTAAATGATTTAGTGAAGGCATGTGAGGAAGAATTCGGCGTATCCGCAGCAGCAGGTGTTGTAGTTGCACAGGCAGCAGGCCCTGTTGAGGAGGAGAAGACAGAATTTGACGTAGAGCTGACTGAGGTTGGTTCTGAGAAGGTTAAGGTTATCAAGGTGGTACGTGAGGCTACTGGTTTAGGCTTAAAGGAAGCTAAAGAAGTAGTAGACAGTGCTCCGAAGGTAGTAAAGGCTGGCGCAAGCAAGGAAGAAGCAGAAGAGATCAAGAAGAAGTTAGAAGAAGTTGGCGCAAAGGTTACATTAAAGTAATATAAAATAGAGAGCTTTGGGCTGGAAATAGGCTAAAAAAGAGTCATGGATATATATTCATGGCTCTTTTTACTATAGTAGAAATGCATATATTTTCCCAAATTTTTCTTGACATCTTGACTGGAATGTGCTACCATGTAGAGTGCACTATTGTGGTGACATATACCTATCGTGCCTAAACCATATAAGCAGGTTTTTGATAAAAAGACAAGGGGTGAAACGTCGATGGAGAAAAACAGAATACGTCCGGTGATTTCCGGTAAGAGTATGCGAATGAGCTACGCGAGACAGAAAGAGGTTCTCGATATGCCTAATCTGATTGAAATCCAGAAAGATTCTTACCAGTGGTTTCTGGATGAAGGACTCAGAGAAGTTTTCGAAGACATATCTCCGATTGCAGATTACAGCGGACACTTAAGCTTAGAGTTTGTAGACTTCGTTTTATGCGAGGATGATGTGAAGTACTCTATTGAGGAATGTAAAGAGAGAGATGCTACGTATGCCGCACCTTTGAAGGTGAGGGTCAGACTCTACAATAAAGAAAAAGATGAGATTAACGAACATGAGATTTTCATGGGTGATTTGCCGCTGATGACTGCGACAGGCACATTTGTCATTAATGGAGCTGAGCGTGTAATTGTCAGTCAGCTAGTACGTTCCCCCGGTATTTATTATGGTATTGCGCATGATAAAATTGGAAAGACACTATATTCCTGCACCGTTATTCCAAATCGAGGCGCATGGCTGGAGTATGAGACAGATTCCAACGACGTATTTTATGTCCGTGTGGACAGAACCAGAAAGGTTCCTGTAACAGTGCTGGTTCGTGCACTAGGTTATGGCACCAATGCGGAGATTATTGAATTATTTGGTGAGGAGCCAAAGATACTGGCAAGCTTTGGAAAGGATACTTCGGATAATTATCAGGATGGCTTGCTGGAGCTTTACAAGAAGATACGTCCGGGTGAGCCGCTTTCTGTGGACAGTGCGGAAAGCTTGATTACCTCGATGTTTTTTGATCCGAGAAGATACGATCTTGCCAAGGTAGGACGATATAAATTTAATAAAAAATTACATTTTAAAAATAGAATTACAGGATGTGTTCTCGCGCAGGATGTGCTTGATCCCACAACGGGAGAGGTGATCGCGGAGAAAGGAACAGAAGTGACGGCAGGACTAGCTGTTGATATTCAGAATTCCGCTGTTCCTGCTGTTTGGATTCAGACGGAAGAGAGGAATGTAAAGGTTCTCTCCAATATGATGGTTGATATAACAAAGTACGTGGATTGTAATCCAAGAGAGCTTGGCGTGACAGAAAATGTATTTTACCCTGTATTAGAGGGGATTTTAAATGATAATGCAGGGGATGATGAGGCGATCCGAGAGGCGATCCGCAGAGATATTCCGGATCTAATTCCAAAACATATTACAAAGGAAGATATTATTGCTTCCATTAATTATAATATGCATTTGGAGGAAGGCATTGGCCACGATGATGATATTGACCATTTGGGCAATCGCCGTATACGTGCTGTGGGAGAGCTTTTGCAGAATCAGTACCGAATTGGTTTGTCCAGAATGGAGCGTGTGGTTCGTGAGAGAATGACAACGCAGGATCTGGATGGAGTATCTCCGCAGTCCTTGATTAATATTAAGCCGGTGACAGCGGCTGTGAAGGAGTTCTTTGGAAGCTCCCAGCTTTCGCAGTTTATGGATCAGAATAATCCATTGGGAGAGTTGACACATAAAAGACGTCTGTCCGCACTGGGTCCGGGAGGTCTTTCTAGGGATCGCGCCGGATTTGAGGTGCGCGACGTACACTACACACATTATGGAAGAATGTGCCCGATTGAGACGCCTGAGGGCCCCAATATCGGCTTGATTAACTCGTTGGCGTGCTATGCAAGAATCAATGAATATGGCTTTGTGGAGGCACCTTACCGCAAGGTAGACAAGACGACAGATCCAAAGAATCCGATTGTGACGGATGATGTGGTTTATTTGACGGCGGACGAGGAAGATAATTACATTGTGGCGCAGGCGAATGAGCCGCTGGATGAGATGGGACATTTTGAGCACAGCAGTGTATCAGGGCGCCATAAAGAAGAGACTTCTCAGTTTGAGAAAAGTAAGATTGATCTGATGGATGTATCACCAAAGATGGTATTCTCGGTGGCTACTTCCATGATTCCATTTTTGGAGAATGATGATGCAAACCGCGCGCTGATGGGTTCCAATATGCAGCGTCAGGCGGTTCCGCTTTTGACCACAGAAGCACCTGTGGTCGGTACAGGTATTGAGGCGAAGGCGGCGGTGGATTCGGGAGTCTGCGTGGTGGCAAAGCGCGCAGGTGTAGTGCTGCGCTCGACTTCAAAAGAGATCACAATAAAATATGATGATGACGGAAGCAAAGAGACCTACAAGTTAATTAAATTTTTAAGAAGTAATCAGTCCAACTGTTATAATCAGAAGCCGATTGTATTTAAGGGGGAACATGTAGAACAGGGACAGGTTATCGCAGATGGCGCATCTACTGCAAATGGTGAGATTGCGCTGGGGAAGAATCCGCTGATCGGATTTATGACATGGGAAGGCTATAATTACGAGGATGCGGTACTGTTAAGCGAAAGATTGGTGATGGATGATGTGTATACATCCGTCCATATTGAGGAATATGAGGCGGAGGCACGCGATACCAAGCTTGGACCGGAGGAGATCACAAGAGATGTTCCCGGTGTGGGCGATGATGCCTTGAAGGATCTGGATGAGAGAGGCATTATCCGCATCGGTGCGGAGGTGCGCGCCGGTGACATTTTAGTTGGTAAGGTGACGCCTAAGGGTGAGACGGAGCTAACTGCGGAGGAGCGTCTTTTAAGGGCGATTTTTGGTGAGAAGGCAAGAGAGGTGCGCGATACATCATTAAAGGTGCCGCATGGCGAATATGGTATTATTGTGGATGCCAAGGTATTTACAAGGGAGAATGGCGATGAGCTGCCTCCGGGAGTCAATCAGACCGTGCGCATCTATATTGCACAGAAGAGAAAGATTTCCGTGGGCGATAAAATGGCGGGACGCCATGGAAATAAGGGTGTTGTATCCAGAATCCTGCCTGTGGAGGATATGCCATTTTTACCAAATGGAAGACCTCTTGATATCGTGCTGAATCCTCTGGGCGTGCCCTCTCGTATGAACATTGGGCAGGTGTTGGAGATTCATCTTAGCTTGGCGGCGAGAGCACTTGGTTTTAATATAGCCACGCCGGTATTTGACGGGGCAAATGAGTTTGATATTATGGATACGCTGGATTTGGCGAATGATTATGTAAATCTTGAGTGGGAAGAATTCAAAGAAAAGCATGAGGAGGAGCTGCTTCCGGGCGTAATGGAATATCTGGAGAAGAATCTGGAGCATCGTTCTGTGTGGAAGGGTGTACCGATTTCCAGAGATGGAAAGGTTAGGCTTCGCGACGGCAGAACCGGAGAGTATTTTGACAGCCCTGTAACCATAGGGCACATGCATTATCTGAAACTTCACCATCTGGTGGATGATAAGATCCATGCGCGTTCTACAGGACCTTACTCACTGGTGACACAGCAGCCTCTTGGCGGTAAGGCGCAGTTTGGCGGACAGCGTTTTGGTGAGATGGAAGTGTGGGCTTTGGAGGCATATGGCGCTTCCTATACGCTTCAGGAGATTCTTACCGTGAAGTCGGATGATATTGTCGGGCGTGTAAAGACCTATGAGGCGATAATAAAGGGAGATAACATTCCTGAGCCGGGCATCCCAGAGTCCTTTAAGGTGCTGTTAAAGGAGCTTCAGGCACTTGCCCTTGACGTAAAGGTATTGAAGGATGACGACACGGAAGTGGAGCTTATGGAAAATGTGGATTACACAGATACCGATCTTCACTCGATTATAGAGGGGGATAAACGTTTTAACGACGGAGAGTCCTATTCTTCCATGGGCTTTACCAGACAGGAGTTTGACGAGGACAATGGGGAGCTGGTAGATGCTGACGAGGAATATGAGGATGCCGACGAGGATGACGATTACCTTGGATTTGATGATAGTCTATCAGATGAAGAAGAGTGAGTGTAAATTCAATTATAGAAGGGAGTGTCATTCATGCCGGAGACAATGACGAATGAGGCAGTATATGAGCCGATGACCTTTGATAAAATTAAGATTGGGCTTGCTTCGCCGGAGAAGATCCAGCAGTGGTCAAGAGGAGAGGTATTAAAGCCGGAGACGATCAATTATAGAACACTAAAGCCGGAGAAGGACGGTTTGTTCTGTGAGAAAATATTTGGACCAAGCAAGGACTGGGAATGTCATTGTGGGAAATATAAGAAAATTCGCTATAAAGGCGTGATCTGCGATCGATGTGGCGTGGAAGTGACCAAGGCGAGTGTAAGACGTGAGCGCATGGGACATATTCAGTTGGCAGCGCCCGTGTCCCACATCTGGTATTTTAAGGGAATTCCAAGCCGCATGGGTTTGATATTGGATCTCTCCCCAAGAACCTTGGAGAAGGTATTGTATTTTGCTTCCTATATTGTGCTGGATAAGGGAGATACCGATCTACAGTATAAGCAGGTATTATCTGAGAAGGAATACAGGGATAATTATGATAAATGGGGCAGCCGTTTCCGGGTAGGGATGGGCGCAGAGGCGATTATGGAGCTTTTGCAGGCGATCGATCTGGAAAAGGACGCCGAAGAATTAAAAAAGGGATTGAAGGAATCCAGCGGGCAGAAGCGCGCTCGGATTATCAAGAGGCTTGAGGTGGTGGAAGCATTCCGTCTGTCTGGAAATAAGCCGGAGTGGATGATTCTCACCGTGATTCCGGTAATTCCGCCGGATATTCGCCCTATGGTACAGCTTGATGGAGGACGTTTTGCGACCTCGGATCTCAATGATCTGTATAGAAGGATTATTAACAGAAATAACCGTCTTGCAAGACTGTTGGAGCTGGGCGCGCCAGAGATCATTGTGCGCAATGAAAAGCGTATGCTTCAGGAGGCTGTGGATGCCCTGATTGATAATGGCAGAAGAGGAAGACCAGTGACTGGCCCCGGAAATAGGGCGTTAAAATCTCTGTCTGACATGTTAAAAGGAAAACAGGGACGTTTCCGTCAAAACCTGCTTGGAAAGCGTGTGGATTATTCGGGTCGTTCGGTTATTGTTGTGGGACCGGAGCTTAAGATATATCAATGTGGTCTTCCAAAAGAGATGGCGATCGAGCTGTTTAAGCCATTTGTTATGAAAGAACTGGTTGCCAACCAGACAGCGCATAATATCAAGAGCGCAAAGAAGATGGTTGACAGGGTGGAGAAAGAGGTTTGGGATGTGCTGGAGGACGTAATTAAAGAGCATCCAGTCATGCTAAACCGTGCACCTACACTGCACAGATTGGGAATTCAGGCATTTGAGCCAATACTGGTAGAAGGTAAGGCGATCAAGCTTCATCCGCTGGTATGTACGGCGTTCAATGCAGATTTTGACGGAGACCAAATGGCAGTGCATCTACCGTTGTCGGTGGAGGCACAGGCAGAGTGCCGCTTTTTGCTATTGTCTCCGAACAATCTATTAAAGCCATCGGACGGCGCGCCTGTGGCGGTTCCGTCTCAGGACATGGTGCTTGGTATCTACTATTTGACACAGGAGAGACCGGGCGCAGAGGGCGAAGGCAAGTTTTTCAAGAATATCAATGAGGCAATTCTTGCCTATGAAAATAAAGTAATCACTCTACATGCCAAGATTAAGGTGCGCTGCAGCAAACAGATGCCAGACGGCACAAAACTGACAGGCATTGTAGAATCAACCGTTGGACGGTTTATCTTTAATGAGATTCTGCCGCAGGATCTTGGATTTGTGGACAGAAGTGTGCCGGGCAATGAGTTGTTGCCGGAGGTGGACTTCCACGTTGGAAAGAAGCAGCTCAAGAAGATTCTGGAAAAGGTTATCAATACGCATGGGGCGACAAGGACAGCAGAGGTGCTGGACGATATTAAGTCCATGGGCTACAAGTATTCGACTAGAGCAGCTATGACAGTATCGATCTCAGATATGACGGTTCCAGAGAAAAAGAAGGAAATTCTTGCCAATGCCGAGAAAACGGTTGAATCGATCACGAGAAGCTACAGAAGAGGCTTTATCACGGATGAAGAGCGCTATAAAGAAGTTATCGAGACATGGAAAAATGCAGACGATGAGATCACCAATGCACTGCTGACAGGTCTTGATAAATATAATAACATCTATATGATGGCAGACTCAGGAGCCCGTGGTTCGGATAAGCAGATTAAGCAGCTTGCCGGGATGCGAGGATTGATGGCAGACACGACGGGACGTACCATAGAGCTGCCCATCAAGTCAAATTTCCGTGAGGGACTTGACGTTTTGGAGTACTTTATCTCCGCCCATGGAGCACGCAAGGGACTATCCGACACAGCACTTCGTACCGCAGACTCTGGATATTTGACCAGACGACTGGTAGATATCTCGCAGGAGTTGATTATCCGTGAGGTGGACTGCTGCGAGGGCAGAGATGAGATTCCGGGCATGGAGGTCAAGGCGTTTATGGACGGCCGTGAGACCATAGAGAGCTTGGAAGACAGAATTATGGGGAGATATGCAGCGGAAGACATTAAAGACCCACAGAGTGGCGAGCTGTTAGTAAAGGCCAATCATATGATCACGCCGAAGCGTGCCGGGAAGGTAGTGGGAAGTGGAATAGAGACCGTGAAGATACGTACCATTCTCACCTGTAAATCGCACACAGGCGTATGCGCAAAGTGCTATGGAGCAAATATGGCCACTGGACAGGCGGTTCAAGTTGGCGAGGCAGTCGGCATTATCGCTGCACAGTCGATCGGTGAGCCGGGTACTCAGCTTACCATGCGTACCTTCCATACAGGAGGAGTTGCCGGAGACGATATTACACAAGGTCTTCCTAGAGTTGAGGAGCTTTTTGAAGCGAGAAAACCAAAGGGTCTCGCCATTATCGCTGAATTTGGCGGAGTGGCAACCTTTAAGGATACAAAGAGAAAGCGCGAGATTATTATAACGGACAATGAGAGCGGGAATTCTAAGTCCTATCTCATTCCCTATGGTTCCAGAATTAAGATTCAGGATGGTGCAGTGCTGGAGGCAGGCGACGAGCTTACCGAGGGAAGCATTAATCCACATGATATATTAAAGATCAAGGGAGTCCGTGCAGTTCAGGACTATATGATCCAAGAGGTGCAGCGTGTGTATCGTCTTCAAGGTGTGGATATCAATGACAAGCACATTGAGGTGATTGTGCGCCAGATGCTAAAAAAGATCCGCGTGGAGGAAAGCGGGGACAGCGATTATCTTCCGGGCACTTCCATGGATGTACTGGATTACAACGAGGAGAACGAAAGGTTGATTGCCGAGGGCAAGAAGCCAATTGAAGGAAAGCAGGTAATGCTTGGAATCACCAAAGCTTCATTGGCGACCAATTCCTTCCTTTCCGCAGCATCCTTCCAAGAGACAACGAAGGTTCTGACAGAGGCGGCAATTAATGGAAAGATCGATCCACTGGTTGGCTTAAAGGAGAATGTTATTATCGGTAAACTGATCCCGGCAGGAACTGGTATGAAGCGGTATCGTTCTGTCAAGCTGGATACAGATTCCTCTGAATTTGAGGAGGAAGTAAATATGCCTGACGATTACAACTATGGATTGGTTCAGAAGAAGGCGATAAAAGGTCTGGGAACAGAGGAAAAGCAAGGATTTGAGGAAGCCTATGCAGGCGAACTGGAGGAAGAGATTCATCTTCGAGAGATGGAGGATGACCTTTTGGACGAGGCAGACTTAGAAGAATCAGAATTAGAGACAGAAGAATAGAGGATATAAAAAAGCTCCCATAAATGTGAGAAAAGCATTTATGGGAGTTTTTGTAAAAGTTACTTACATAATCATTTTCGAGAATGGTCCGTGCAGACAGCTGCCTATAGTCCTTCGTCACACCACTCTCGCTTAACGAAAAACATAACGGACACTAAGCTCGTGAACTACCTCGCTGAAGCGTATCGCATAATTCGCAAGCTCATTATGTTCCGACGTTTTTCAATAGACGCCTTGAGGACTATAGGCAATTCTCTGCGCTATTTTTTTCGATTGCGTTAGGCACGCCGCTTTTTCTTCTCCAATTTTACACTCCCTTGGCGTTATATACCAAATACTTTATCTTTCGAAGCAAGAAAACCCCGCTTCTAAAGTGAGGTCTTCTTGCAGTTTTCCTAAATCACTGTAATACCAAGTACAATGACTCGAAATTGACAACTGGATATATCGGGTGGCACAGAGAAAAAGGCGAAAAGCTCCCACTTCATAAGTGATGGGAGCACACCACCAAAAGGTAACATACTAGCATCACATGTTATGAATATACATTCTTGTCATATTTGGTTCGCCGTCTCCCTGTACCATACAGAGAAATTCCCATCCGTATCGCTCATAAAATGAAGTATGATCAGTTACTAGATATAATGTCTCAATTCCTTTATCCTTCATATCCTTGCAGACAAAGTTTAATAATGTGCCCGCAATGCCCTGCCCTCTTTTGCTTTCCTCAGTATAGACGGCGCACACATTTGGAGAGAGATCCTTTCTGTCATGGAAATCATTTTCAATCACTCCCATACCTCCAATGATCCGTGAGCCTTCTATTGCCATATACCATTGAGGTATAGCAGATGTACCTCTTATGCAGTTCTCCATACTTTCTAGGTAGGCATCTAATGGAATTCCCCATTTTTCATGAAACCACTGTGCTGCAGTCTCTTTTAAGTTAGGATTATCACTAAGCCTTATGATTTGGTAGTTTAACCCCTTTTCTTTATTTTCCATAAATTATCTCCTATTACACCAGTATACAACTTTCTGAAAAACATAAATATATGTAACAACAATTGAATACTCCTTTTTGAGAAAGGTCCGCATAGCCAGCCCTGCTATTTCCTCCGTCACCCCGCTCCCGCTTAGTGAAAAACGTAGCGGACGCTAAGCTCGTGAAATACCTCGCTAACCGCCGACGTTTTTCAATAGGTTCCTTGAGGAAAATAGCAGGGCTGGCTATGCTGC
>CAMWWW010000030.1 GCA_947178015.1 uncultured Clostridia bacterium | reverse complement strand
TATCCACCTGATATTCCCTTTCAATATCCATAATTAATCGCATATGCATCAATGAATCCCAGTTATCTATAGAACCATATGCCGTGTCAAGATTAATTTTTTTCTTATCTATATCCATAATATCCGCAACAAATGCGATAAATTTTTCTTCCATTTTTTATATCCTCCAGTCCATATATTTACTTTATCCGAATTACCTTCGCTGGCACACCCATTACGGAGTATCCGTCTTTTATATTCTGAATTACGGAGGAGCCTGCTCCCACTTTTGCCCTTGCCCCAATTTTTATTTTGGGGATTATTGTTGAATTCGTGGCTATATACGCTTCATCATCAATTTTTACATGCCCGCATATACATGAACCAGACATAATCGTCACATAATTTCCGATTTCACCGTCATGTCCTATTATCACGGATACGTTAAATAAGCAATGATCCCCTATGATAGTATTTAAACTAAGGATAGATTTTGCACATATGACGCAGCCACATCCAATCTTTGCTGTATCTGCTATGTCGACAGAAGGGTGTATCAATGTTTCCCATTCTTTAAAATCTGGAAACATTTCAACGATTCGTTTTCTTATCGTTCCGTCTTGCATGGCGATAATGGCACAAATGGGATTCTTTTTATGGAATTCCGACAGTTCAGAAATTTTCCCCAATACTTTATAACCGTTTATAGCTTTCCCCCTTTTTTCGGGATCATCATCCAGATAGCCTGCTATATGGTAAGTTGGCTCCACTTTATTTATCTCTTCTATTAACCATGTCACTTCTCGGCCAAAATCTCCAGCTCCAATAATCACGATCTCCTTCATACGCATCTTCTCTCCTTCATAAAATGATCTTCGTTCTATTTTTCATTTTTCATTTGCGTTCCTGTAAACTCTTCCATTGTCATTGAAGTGGAGGAGTTTATTCCTTCTCTTCATACTCTGTTATCTCCTTAACAGTTGCTGCAATCACCTTTTGATCTCGTTCCTTTATGTATCCTGTTCTGACTCCCGTGGATAGCGCTATTTCCATTCTCATAAGGTATACTTTTTGAGAACAAGGTAGCTTTTGTGCACTTTGCATAAAAATCCTCCAAAAAAATGCTTGCAAAAGCCATAGAATATGGTAAAATAGCACATAGAAAAATCACTCCGAAAAAGTATACCTTTTCGGAGTGATTTTTTCAGACAAAACCAACAAAAGTTTTTCCTAGTCTATTGACATTCTTGTCCAAACTGTCCTTCAAAAATTATTCTTTACAAGAAAGTTTTTGCTTTTTCAAGGAAAACGTGGTAATATGGTTAGGTATGAATTTACTACAGTGGAGGAGAATAATGCCATGTCATTAATATTACCCAATCATTATCACCCGCGTTTGTCTATCCGAGAGACAGAGGACGCGATCAAGTACATCCGTGATACCTTCCAGAAGGAATTTGGCAAAGAGATGAATCTGGAACGTATCTCCGCTCCGCTTTTTGTAGAAAAGAGCTCCGGCTTAAATGACAATCTAAATGGTGTTGAGCGTCCTGTCTCCTTTGATATTTTGGGAATACCAGAGGAAGAGATCGAGGTGGTCCACTCCCTTGCCAAATGGAAGAGAATGGCGCTTCATGAATATGGTTTTGCTGTGGGAGAGGGCTTGTACACAAATATGAATGCGATTCGCCGCGATGAGGAGCTGGATAATCTCCATTCTTGCTATGTCGATCAGTGGGATTGGGAGAAGGTGATCGCCAAAGAGGATCGCACAATAGATACCTTAAAAAGCACTGTGCAGACGATTTTTAAGATCATTAAGCATATGGAGCACGAGGTGTGGTATAAGTATCCGCAGGCAGTAAAAAAGCTTCCTGAGCAGATCCATTTTGTCACCTCTCAGGAGCTTCTTGACCGTTTCCCAGATAAAACGCCAAAGGAGCGCGAAAATCTTATTACCAAGGAGCTTGGCTGCGTCTTTCTTATGAATATCGGCGGGGCATTATCAAACGGCGAACCGCACGATGGCAGAGCGCCGGACTATGATGACTGGAGCCTGAATGGAGATATTTTATTTTGGTATGAGACTCTGAACTGCGCATTGGAGATTTCCAGCATGGGCATCCGTGTGGACGAAGAATCTCTCCTCTCTCAGCTAAAAACTGCCGGATGTGAAGATCGCAAAAATCTTCTATTCCACCGCATGCTGCTTGATAAAGAGCTTCCTTATACCATTGGCGGAGGCATCGGACAGTCTCGCTTGTGTATGCTGCTTCTTGACAAGGCACATGTTGGAGAGGTTCAGGCAAGTTTGTGGCCGGAAGATATGAAAAAAGCCTGCAAAGAGCATAATATACCTCTCCTGTAAATGTTTCACACATATACGCCTATCTATCCATAGAATGGGCTTGTGATAAAACAATGGGACGGCATGTCGTCATGCCTCCCTATGTTACTAAAATGCCGCTCAGCGGCAAAAGGAAAGAAGGAATACTTACATTATGGAACACAAAAAAAATTTTTCTTACATGTGGTTATCGCTATCTGTTGTTTTGCTTGTGGTTAATCTTGTTCAGATTGTTATGGGCGCCATTTTTTCTGTAATTGCGCCAAATATAGTACAAAGTTCATGGTTCCTTATACTGTGCATCTTTGTCAGTATGCATGTTGTCGGCTTTCTGATTTATTTCTTAATGATGAAGCCCAAACAGCCACAACCTGCCAGAGAAAAGATAAAGATATCCCCTCTTCGTTTTTTCAAGATATTTATCATTTGTATGGGAGCAACCTATCTGTTTAATTTTGTCAGCCTTGGCATCAACGCTTTGATCGCATTGCTCAAACATGCTCCGGTCAATAATCCGATCGCCTCTGTGGCGACGGGAGATAATCTGATTCTGCAGGTTTTGGTTTTGGCTGTGTCCGCTCCTATTATTGAAGAGCTTATATTCCGCAAGCTGATGCTGGACCGCCTGCGCCCTTACGGAGATATGACGGCAATCTGGGTTAGCGCGCTTGCTTTTTCTCTGTTCCATGGCAATCTCTCTCAGGCACTGTATGCTTTTGTTCTTGGATTGATTTTTGCTTATATTGTCATTCGCACCAACAATATTTTATATTCCATCGGGCTGCATATTTTGATCAATCTATTTGGATCGACGCTTATGCCGCTGATGGCTTTAAGCACAAATACCGCTCTTCTCACAATTGCCGGACTTCTGGTATATATCTTTCTGATTGGTGGAATTATCGCATTTATTACAGAAGTAAAGCATATCAAGCTAAATAAGGGAGAGATCACATTAACTGGATTTGAGCGTTTTAAAACGCATTACTTCAATATTGGAATGGTTCTGTACTTTATTCTGTGTCTTGTCATGTTTCTTATGGCGATTCTTGTCTAATCTTAAAACGCCGGTCATTCTTATAAGTAAGAATGACCGGCGTTTTATAACGTTCTCTTTAGTCAGCCATCAGCTTTTTCCACATATTCTGACGTTCTTGTTCTTCTATATAATATTGTGCTTGTGCATACCATAGCTGATAATACTTTCCTTCTGTCTCCTTCAGCAAGCTTTCATGGCTGCCATGTTGTACTATGTTTCCTTTGTCAAACACCGCAATGACATCACAGAGTCTACAGGACGACAGACGATGGCTAATATAGATCGCCGTCTTGTCTCCCGCTATCTCATTAAATTTCTCGTAAACTTTCTGTTCCGCTTCTGGGTCAAGCGCTGCGGTCGGCTCATCCAAGATCACAAACGGGGCATCTTTATATAAAGCTCTGGCAAGAGCAACTTTCTGCGACTCGCCGCCTGATAATTCTATCCCCTCTTTATCAAAATTTTTATAGAGGCAAGTTTCCAGCCCCTTTGGCAGCTCACGAAGTCGGTCTCCAAATCCTGCTTTGACAAGACATTGTTCTACCTTTTCTTTTTCATAGATCTTTCCTGCTGCCATATTCTCTCCTAAGCTGCAAGAAAGCAACTGAAAATCTTGAAAGACAACAGCAAACACGGACATATACTCTCTGTAATTGTATTTACGTATATCAATGCCATTTAATAAGATCACGCCCTCTGTCGGATCATAGAGTCTGCACAGAAGCTTGATAAAGGTGGTCTTTCCAGAACCATTCTCCCCCACAATCGCAAGGCGCTCCCCCACATGAAACCGAAAACTAATATGCCTCAATACCCATTCTTCAGAAGAAGGATAGCGGAACGACACATCTCGAAATTCTATCTCATAACGCCGATCCTGCCTCTTTTCCACCGTAAGACTTCCCTGATACATTTCATTTGGAATATCAAGAAACTCAAATGTCGTTCTTAAAAAAGGAGCATTATTCTGCAAATCTCCATATGTTTTCAGCAATGCCTCCACGCCGTTGTACAGTGCGGATATGGATCCAATATATTGTGTCACCATACCTATGTCAAAGGCTCCCGCCCATGCTTTCAGACAGATAAACAGGTCTATCACTCCCTGAAAAGAAACTGCCACAACAGCAGACAATCCCTTTGTGAGCCCCATCCTTCCTTTGGCGAGCCGCTCCATTAACATAGCAAAATTATTATTTTTATCAAAATAATGCAGGCTGATATCCTGCTGGTTATAAATACGCATATCCATCGCCCGCTCTATGTCTGCCATCTCAAACATAAAAAATCCCCATATTCGGTTGCCAAGCTCCGCCTCATGGATACAACCAGTAAAATACTTGTTACTTTTCTGATGAATATGACAGGCGAGCATGGCTGTCAAAAACAGCATACCAAGCAGCACAACGATCCATATAGGATGATTTAATTTACCAAGTGTACCGGCTGAGTCCGGCACCTTCTTAATAAACAGTCCCATCGTGAGAAATACTGCACACAAAATATTCACTGCTGCGCTTACACATTTCTCAAAATACTCCGGTATCTGAAAGATACCCGCTCCTCCAAACATTGCATTTTGCTGAATCTGCGCCAAAAGATTATGTGTATTGGAATCATCCATAGCCGCAAAATCCATATCCAACAATTTATGAATCAGAACCCTGTCCTTGTCCTGCCATATTGCCGCATTTGCATAAAGTTTCCACCTCTTAATGCAATCGGATATAATTCCAAGCAAAAGCCCTGCTGCCAACACAGAAACTACCAAGATGATAATCTGTCTTTCCTCCCTGTTTCCCACCATCTCTCCTACAAGACGCGCTGATAAATATACCATCACATAGGGGGTTACGCCTGTTATCAGAGCATAACATAAACGAGAGAAAAATATACTTGGACACATTCTCCAAAATATCATTAAACCGCGTCTGTGAAGCATCAGCACCTCTTTAAAGGATATTTTTTCGTTCTTCTCCATCCACCATTCCCTCCCTGTAATATTTACTCTGCATCTCGTACAGACGTGCATATCCTCCGCCTGCCTGCAGCAATTCCTCATGTGTGCCGGATTCTGTAATTTTACCTTTATTCATGTATATAATGCGATCGCAAAACCGTGTGGAGGCAAGCCTATGGCTGATATAGATACTGGTATGGCTGCCTGTCATCTCATAATACCGCCGATAAATATCATTTTCCGAGATTGGATCAAGCGCTGCCGTCGGTTCATCCAACACCAATATAGGGGCATCCTTATACAAAGCTCGCGCCAGCATCAGCTTTTGCAGCTCACCGCCCGACAGCTCCGTACCATCCAAAAACACTTTTCTTCCAATATGTGTCTGATACCCATCTGGAAGACTTTCCGCCAGCTTAGCAAGTCCTGCCTTCTCCACACACTGCTTTACGCGCTCCATATCGATACCCTCATCTGTCTGTGCAACATTTTCTGCAAAAGTAGTTTCCAGAACGGAAAACTTCTGAAATACAGCGGAAAACAAAGAATAGTACTCCCTCCGATCATAGTTTCGTATATCTACGCCATTGTAGAGAATCTCTCCCTCCGTCGGATTATAAAAACCGCACAATAATTTTACAAGCGTGGTTTTTCCAGCTCCATTCATGCCTACCACGGCAAGTTTTTCTCCCGGAGAAAGGATCAAATCCATCTTGTGAATGGTGTCCTCCTTCGCTCCCGGATAACGGAAAGACACTCCCCTAAGCTCCAGACAACCAGACTCTTTTGTTAATGGAACTTCCTTCTT
Organism: uncultured Clostridia bacterium; assembly: GCA_947178015.1. Lineage (GTDB taxonomy): Bacteria > Bacillota > Clostridia > Lachnospirales > Lachnospiraceae > RGIG8607. The sequence goes on along the minus strand of CAMWWW010000030.1, from coordinate 6,586 downwards.
CTCTCCTGTCTTACTATCAGACCAAAAAGTCTCTGGCATTTCCAGATACTCTCTCATTATGGAAAGATCAAGACTCTGCTCATGTAACATGCCAAATGCATCCAAAATTCCGCCAATCCACGTTGTAAATCCTCCTACTGCAGCAAAATATAGAAGAAATTCGGAAACAAGCAAGTTGTCGGCAAGAACCATATAAATCAGATAACTGTAGGCTATTCCATTTCTCAAAACCGCAAATACAACATTGATACAATCTGTCAGAAGATACAGCCGTTCTCTCCGAAAAAAATATCCTCTATATAATGTCATCACACTTGCATAGACATCCTTCAGCCAATTTTCCATTCCAAATATCCGCAGATCCTTTGCAAGCTTGACATCCTGTGATTTTCTTAGAATATACCATGTCTTAAGCTCATAATCGGCGATCTCGTCCCTGTGCTGATACTGCCAATTCTTTGCACGGCGCTTTATCATATAACCCAGAACCGCCGTAAGAGCCGTCACCACAATGACAACCGGGTCCACTGCGGTCAACATCCAAAGATAAATAATAAATCCTCCGATATTTTTCAATATTTCCGACAATGTTGTCCACACAGCCTCTGTCGCCTCTCTAGTTCCTCTTACAGCTTTCTCCGCCTGTCTTCTAATGCGAAGCACCTCCGGATCTTCCAGATTGGGATAAGAAGTCGTACAACTTTTCTTCATAACCATCTGCATTAAATATCTTCGTATATCGGCCCGTCCTGCCCAAGAATTCACACATTCCACATAAGTAGAAAGCCCGCTCCATACCATCAGCATCACAGCAAACACGAAAACTGTGATAAAAAGCGTGATAAGAGGCGCTTTTTTCTCCACACAGCGCAGAATCACAGGCGTGATCAACATTCCCGTCAAGCTGGAAAGTATTTGCAGAATACTTGCCAACACGCACAGCGCCATTACACTGTAAACCTTATTTTTCCATGCTATGGCAAGCATATATTGTACATTCTGCCATATTGTATATTTTGGCTTCTCTCTATTCATCCAAACTCACCTTCTCCCCAAAGTTTTGGTTAAACTGGTCGAGATCTTCCTTCTTCTTTCTCTCTTCCATGTAGTATTGTGCCTGCGCATGCCAAAGCTTATAGTACTTTCCCTTCTCTTCCTTTAATAGTCTTTCGTGGTTCCCATATTGTACAATCTCTCCACGGTCAAAGACAGCAATCACATCACAGAATCTACAAGAAGACAAACGATGACTAATATAAATCGCCGTCTTATCTCCCGCGATCTCGTCAAATTTTTCATAGACTTCCTGCTCTGCCACCGGATCAAGAGCAGCCGTCGGCTCATCCAGCACAATAAACGGTGCGTCCTTATAAAGCGCTCTGGCAAGAGCCACCTTCTGCTTCTCGCCGCCGGACAATGTCACTGCATCCTTGTCAAAAGTTTTATGCATACAAGTTTCAAGCCCTTTTGGCAAAGAAGAAAGCCTCTCCCCAAAACCTGCTTCCATCAAGCACTTTCTCACCCTCTCTTTGTCGCATGTCCGCCCCGCCGCCACATTATCCATCAAACTGCCAGACAAAAGCTGAAAATCTTGAAAAACTACGGCAAAGACGGACATATATTCTTTGTAATCATACTTGCGAATATCGATGCCATTTAACAATATCTCTCCCTCCGTGGGATCATAGAGCCGGCACAAAAGCTTAATAAACGTCGTTTTGCCAGAACCATTCTCCCCGACAATCGCAAGCCGTTCTCCGACGCGGAAGCGAAAATTGATATTCTTAAGCGCCCACTTTGTGGACGACGGATATTGAAAGGAGACATTGCGAAACTCTATCTCATATCTGCGATCCGAGCGTTTCTCCACGGTAAGGCTGCCCTGATACATCTGATTCGGAGTGTCCAAAAACGCAAAGGTTATTTTTAAAAATGGCGCATTGCTTTTCAGCCGGACAGCCGCCTGAAACAAGGATACCACGCCTGTATACAAAGCAGTCACTGCTCCAATATATTGTGTCACCAGCCCCACTCCATATGCTCCCGCCCACGCTTTGATACAGACAAATAAATATATCATCCCCTGAAAAGAAGCAGAAATCACAGACGAAAACGCATACAAAATTCCCATTCTTCCCCGAATCAGCCGCCCCATCAATGCATTTGATTGAAAACTGTCATTCTTGATCAGATAATTTGCGGAAATATTCTGCTGGTTATAGATCCGCATATCTACCGCCCGCTCTATATCCATAACATCAAATCCGAAAAACCCCCAGCTCCGATTTCCAAACCGCGCCGACGCCGCACATTCTGCATAGCGCTGCTCAGCTACCTCCTCCATAGCAGAAGCGGCAACAATCGCGCCGATCATAAAAAACAACATTATTCCTATACACGCTGGATGATTCAACACAGTCAGCGTCCCTGCACTCTCCGGCACCTTTTGAAAGAACATTCCCATTATCAAGGATACTGCACATAAAATACTGATTATCGCACGCAGGCTGCTCTCAAAATATTTTGGCAAAATTCCCAGCCCCCAGCCGGCCCAGCCGGCATTTTGATTGATCTGATCCAGACGGTCATGTGTCTGTGAACTATCCATATCCACAAAATCCATAGATAACAGCTTGCGAAGCAGTATGATCTCCCTTGTATTCTCATTTGCTGTATTTTCGTACATCATCCAATGCTTTATCGTCTCAGAAAAAATCAGCAAAAGTAGATTTGACACCAGCACTGCTATCACCAGAGAAACAATCCGCTCCACCTCCCTGCCCCCTGCAAGCTCACCGACTAGCTGCGCCGACAGATAAATATTGACATACGGCACGATCCCCATCACAACCGCATAAGAGGCACGTGCAAGAAATAACCTTGGAGCTGTGCGAAAATAAAGCCGGAACCCTCGTATATTAAGCTGTAACGCCTCTTTTAAGAATATTTTTTCTCCCATCTTTCCTCCCCATAATATTTACTCTGCACCTTAAAAAGACAAGCATATTCACCATTCGCCCTCAATAACTCCTCATGTGTGCCAGATTCTGTTATTTTACCTTTCTTCAGATAAATAATCCGATCGCAAAAACGGGTAGAAGCAAGCCGATGGCTGATATAAATGCTGGTGCGCGCTCCTGTCATCGCGTTGTATTTCTGATAAATATCATGCTCCGCGAGCGGATCAAGCGCAGCCGTCGGTTCATCCAACACAATCACAGGTGCATTTTTATAAAGAGCGCGAGCCAACATCAGCCTCTGCATCTCTCCGCCAGATAGCTCAATGCCATCCTCATACACCTTTCTGCCAATATGCGTCTCATATCCCGCCGGCAAGCTCTCTATCCGCTCTGTAAGCCCAGCTTTCTCAATACAATCCTTCACGCGCGCCATGTCCATATCCCCATCTGTCTGCGCCACATTTTCTGCAAGCGTCACCTCAAGGACAGAAAAATCCTGAAATACTGCAGAAAATAAAGAATAGTACTCCCTTCTATTCAAGTTTCTCACATCCTTGCCGCAAAATAACACCTCTCCCTCTGTCGGATCATAAAAACCGCACAACAGCTTTACTAAGGTTGTCTTTCCCGCGCCGTTCAGTCCCACTATCGCAAGCTTCTCCCCCGGTTTAATAAGCAGATTTATATGATGCAGCACATCCTCCTTTGCCTCTGGGTATCGAAAAGACACATTTTTAAGCTCCAGACAAATCTCCGCCGAACAATCCGCTGCATATTGGGCAACACTCTCCCCCTCTTCAAATAAAAACGGCTCAGGAAACTCCAAATACTCCCTTAGCATAGACAGATCCAGACTATTCTCATACAGTCTGCCAAACCCATCCAGAATCCCGCCAATCCATGTGGTAAAACCGCCCACTGCGGCAAAGTACAAAAGAAATTCTGACACAGACAGCCCCTCACGAAGCGTCATGGAAATCAAATAAAAATAAGCAAACCCATTTCTCAAAAAAGCCAGCAATGCATTGAAAATATCTGCTGTCAGGCACACCCTCTCTCTGATGCAAATATCCCCGATACAATACCATCACACTCTCATACATATCATACAGCCAGCTCTCCATGCCAAAAATACGCAGATCCTTCGCCAGCTTACTATCCTTTGCCTTTCTGATAATATGCCATTTCTTATTCTCATAGCCGGAAACCTCCTCCTTATGCCGATATTTCCAGCTTTTTGTATAGAGGTTCAGCCCATAGCCCGCTGCCGCAGTCACTGTTGTGATAATAACAATAACCGGATCAACCGCTGTCAGCATAAGCAGATAAAGAATAAATCCCCCTGCACTTTTTATGATATCAGAAAGAGTATTCCAAACCGCTTCCGTCGCACCATCATTCCCCGCCACACTGCTAAACGCTCTTCGTTGCATCTCTTCGACAGCCTGCGACTCTAAGTTTGGATACGAAGTGGTACAATCCTTTTTTATTACATCCAAAAGAATATTCCGGCGCACAGTAATTTTATCTAGCTGCTTATTCTTATCCACATAAGTAATGAACCCGCTCAGTATCATCATCTCTACAGCAAATGCAGCAATCGTCCACACCAGCTCAGAAAACGGCGCCTTCTCCTCCACACAACGCAGAATCACCGGCGTCACCAACATCCCAATTAGACTAGAAAGAATCTGAAGAATACTGGTAAGCACACAAAAAACAATCACTCCCACTTTCCTGCTTCTGTACGCCATAGAAAGCATAAATCGCACGTTCTGCCAGATACTAAATTTCGGCTTTTCCTTCTTTCTCTGCATTTTTCTTGTTGCCTCCCTTTTCTAATGCAACCCCAATCCAATCATGTAGTGTCTATATCATAACACAAAAGAAAAAAAAACAACGCAATCTGGTGATGAATTGTTGATCTGGGATGATGAATCGATAGAAAACTTTTAGAAAACCTGTGCAAATAAGTTTGCGATAGAACAGACTATAGAATCATTCTTGAGAAAGGTCCGCATAGCCAACACGGGCTATGCCGCTTTTATTGATACTCCAATTGCGGCAGCAATATCTCTGTGGTATAGGCCCCCTCCTCGCTGTTGCGATTTAAATATCCGCCGAGCTTCTTCACCACATTATCCATACGGGCAAGCCCAAAACCATGCCCTTCTCCCTTTAAGGAAAGATAGACGCCGCCAATCTTTCTTTGCTTTGGCACAGCCGTTAAATTAGTAAAAGAAATATAAAGCTGCGTTCCCTTCATATCCATATAGACGCGGATCATACGCTCTTTCTCTGGCAGCTTCATGCTGGCTTCTATGGCATTATCAAACAAATTTCCTATAATCACGCACAGATCAATCTCTGAAATATGAAGCTCCACCGGAATATTGGCATCGGCTGTCACGGATATTTTCTTTGATCTGGCGAGTGATATTTTACTATTTAAAATAGCATCCGTCATGCGGTTTCCCGTTTTTATCACTGTATCCACCGCCGAGAGATCCGTATCTAGCTCATCCAAATACCGCTTTATAGAATCCAGATCCTCCATCGAAGCATAGCTCTTCATGGTCTGAATATGATTTCTATAATCATGTCGCCACCCGCGCATCTGCCGATACATATTTTCCACCTCAGCATAATGTGTCTCTAGCAACTCCCTTTGGTAATCTGCAATTCGTTTATCCAGCAGCACTGACAAAATAGACATATCCAACCTCATTTCTCATAATTAATAATTGCACGATTTAACGATTCATACACCCCTCGCGGCAGCGGAATCAGCTCTCCCCCGGAAAGCTCAGCCTGTCCCCTGCTGACTCTCCGAATATATCCAAGATTAATACTATACGAACGGCCGGCTCGGAAAAAAGAATTATCAAGCTGCTTTTCAATCGCTGCAAGAGTAGATTTTAATGTATATTCCTCTTTGGCATATACCGTCACATAATTTCCGCTCACCTTAATATACCGCACTTCATAAAGCGGAATCCTCACCGTCTCTCCCGCCACAGAAAGAAGCAGCTTCCTCTCCTGCCATATCAGCTTTTCCTTCGCGCGGCAGAGCACAGAAAACAACTTTTCCTCCTTCACAGGCTTCACCAGATAATGCAGTGCAGAAACATCATATCCATCTGCTATATAATCATTATAACCCGTAATAAACACAATCTGAATGGTACTGTTCTCCACACGAATTTTCTTTGCAAGATCCACACCATTAAGCTGTCCCATCTCCACATCCAAAAGAAGAATATCAAAGGTTTTATCCTCCTCATATTGAAATAAAAAAGCCTCCGCACTAGAGAACCATTCCACCTTTACAGCCACACAATTTTTATCCGCCCATTTCCTAACAAGCCCTGAAATACAAATACTATCTGCCTCACTATCATCACAAACGGCTATATGATAAATCATGATCTCCACTCCTTTAAAACAAACTCTCTATAACTATACCAGCTTTACCTATGAAAAACAATTATTTTACAATAAACTTTACTATGATCTACTTTAACACCAGTTTATAACATTTTGTAAAAGGGATTTGTATAATCATTTTCGAGAAGGGTCCGCGCAGAGAGATGCCTATAGTCCTCCGTCACCCCGCTCTCGCTTAG
>CAMWWW010000029.1 GCA_947178015.1 uncultured Clostridia bacterium | reverse complement strand
CGATTCTCTGCGCGGACCTTTCTTGAAAATGATTAGTAAGTAAAATTTACAAAAACTTATAACTCCCCGTAAAAGAAACCTATATAATCATTTTCAGGAAGGGTCCGCTTTTCCTTGCTTTTTTACCCATTTTCTCCTATAATAAAAGCAACAAAGTGAATATTCAAAAAGGCGGTGATTCTATGGCATATGATGTTCTAAAAAATTCAATTCTCAACCATAACAGTATCGTATTTATGAGTGGTATCAGCTTCACTCGTGAGCTTGGGGTTCCCTATTTTACCGATGTGTCAGAAGCCTATGATGTCGAACAGACCTATCGGTATTCACCGGAGGATCTGTTTAGCTCGGCGTTTTACAGCACACGCCCGGATCTGTTCTTCCGCTATTACCGTGACCGGGTGCTGCACCTTGATATAAAGCCCAATGATGCCTATTATGCTCTCGTTCGTCTGGAACAGGCCGGAAAGCTAAAATCCATAATTACACGGAATATCTATGGCATACACCGCCTTGCCGGAAATCAAAAAGTAATTGAATTATATGGCAACATTCACTCGAATACGTGTATCCGCTGCGGTGCCTCCTACCCTGCTTCTTATATCAAGGAGAGCCATGGTATCCCAAAGTGCGAGCACTGTCAGGGCGCCATCCGCCCCGGTGTCAGTTTTTATGGAGATATGATTGACAATGGTCGCGTCACGGCCGCCGCCGACTCCATCGCCCACGCTGATATGTTAATTATCGGCGGCACACATTTGGATTCGTATCTTGCCAAGCGCTTTTTACAATATTTTGAGGGCAAAGAGCTGGTTTTAATTAACACAGAAAAGCATTATTCCGATCGAAAAGCTTCTATTACCATTTATGACACGTTAAGTAATGTACTTCCACAGGTCATTTTATAACTGGCATGGTCAAATAATCTTTAATTGGCTATTTTGAAATGTCCACTCCTGTGTATAATCTATGATAAAAGCAAATGATACACAGGAGGTTTTATTATGAAAACAGTTGAACTTAGTAAATCAAATCCACATATGCTTACCAAAAAGCTTGCGCAAGCGGCGCTGTGCACTGCACTCTGCTATATCGGTTTTACCTTTTTTAAGATTGATATTCCGGTAGGCACAGAAAAGACCGCCTTTCATCTGGGCAATGTATTCTGCGTACTTGCTGCCCTTCTGACTGGCGGCCTATATGGGGGACTTGCCGGTGCAATCGGTATGACCATCGCTGATCTGACCACCGGCTATGTCACCAGCGCCCCAAAAACCTTTTTCTTAAAGCTTTGTATTGGCTTGATTGTTGGATTTGTGGCGCACAAACTCTGCAAACTTAACCAGAACGAGCACTCCCCGCGCTATGTTGCAATCGCCACTGTTCTCTCAGCGGCTGCCGGAATGGTGTTCAATATTGTCGCCGATCCGATCGTGGGATATTTTTATAAATCGTATCTCCTTGGCGTGCCGCAGGATCTTTCCGCCGCACTGGCAAAGATCAGCGCTGTCACAACCTCTGTCAATGCTGTGCTTGCCGTGATCGTGGCATCCATCCTCTATCTCGCCCTGCGCCCTGCGCTTAAAAAAGCGAATTTATTGTAAGCATTATAAACCAATTAAGATGGCTCCGCTTCTAGGCGCTGCCATATACTCCTTCTGGTTTTCCAGAAGGAGCTTTTCCTTTAAGAAATCTCCATTTCCCTCGCCTGTGGAAAGAAGCTTATACCAATATTTTCCCTTTGGAAGCTTGGGAAGTGCCAATGTATGTACCTCCCAATGGGAATTAAATGCGATATAAAAGAAATGATCCGGCTTTTCTCCTATATATCTGGCATATTCCCCACAATACATAATTCCAAAATGTCTGCTGTAGGTATCAGGCTCTGGATACCATGCGCGCGTCCCGTGACAGGATATATCAGGATATCCGCTTTTCCCATAATCCATATTTCGAAGAGGGCTTGGCATATGAAAAATTCGATGCTCTTTCCGAAAAGCGATCAGCTCCTTAGTAAAAGCAAGCAGAGAGGCTCTGTTCTGGTTTAGATTCCAATTTATCCATGAAATCTCATTGTCCTGACACCATGCATTGTTATTTCCGCCCTTGGTCCTGCCAAATTCATCTCCAGCCAGAAGCATCGGTATTCCCTGACTTAAAAACACCAAAAGCAGCCCATTTCTCATCTGCCTGTGCCTGCGCTCCAGCACCTTCCTTCTTCTGGATTCTCCCTCCTCGCCACAGTTCCAGCTATAATTATAGACTCTCCCGTCCTGATTGTCCTCCCCATTCTTTTCATTGTGCTTTTTCTCATAGGTAACACTGTCATAAAGTGTCAGACTATCATGATTGGCAATGTAATTCACTACGGTATGTCCCTGAAAATTTAAACTTATGCGATAAATAAGCGGCTGAATCTGCCCGTCATCCCCTTTTAGGAATTTTCTGGCTTCCACCATAAACCCATCATGGAATTCTGCTAGATGTTTTCTCCCCTTCTCCGCCTGCAAGGCGCCGTCATCCCACCATAATCCAAACAGCTTTGTGGCGGCAAGCAGCGGATCTTCTGCAAGCACCTGCATAGGGGCTACATCTGAATTAATGTGAAAACCGTCCACATGGTAAGAAAGCACCCAGTAACGCAGACATTCCAGAATAAATTCCTTCCTTGTCCCCGGCACAAAATAAAACTCCATACAAAGCTCTATCCCATTCCTGTGAAGCTCCTTAATCAATTCCTTAAGCTCTGTGTACGCCTCTTTATGTCCAGCATAAGACGCCTTTGGAGAAAAATAATACGCTTTTGTATAACCCCAATAGTTTACACAGGAGGAGCTTGCAGCAAGCTCGCCAGAACTCGTTCGCTCCGCCTCCGCTATTTCCTCAAATTCATATGCAGGCAGCAGCTCTATCATTGTGATGCCAAGCTCCTTCAGATATGGAATTTTCTCCCGTATTCCCGCAAAGGTTCCTTTTGCCTTAACATGAGAGGAAGAATGTTTTGTAAATCCTCTTACATGCAGCCGATATAAAATCGTATCCTCCATCGGCGTACCTAGCGGCTTATCTCCCTCCCAGTCAAAATCATCTGTAAAACAGAGCGCGCAGCTCTCTTTCTCTGTTTTTTTTCCAAACTTCTCCCTATCTAATAGATATCTGGCATAACAGTCCGTCTGTACTTTATCGCCAATCTGAAAGTTATAAGCAAACTTCTCCGGCAGCCCCTCCACCTTCATACAGATAATTCTACCCGTTCTGCCGGATTCTGGAAATGGCAGTGCCGCTATCAACTTTTTTTTCTGCTTGGCTGTCTTTCCGTATAGTAATAATTTTACTGGCTCCGACTCTGGAGCCTGTACAGAAATATTGACGCCGTCCGATTCTCTGGTCAATCCCATGGGGAACGGGTGACCTTCCTTAATGTTATAATTATTGTCGCCAAATTCTCTCGTCATCGTTCCTCACAATCTGCTTCTCTATTCTATTATCAATTCTACTGGACAATGATCCGATCCATATATCTCTGATCGGATCTTAGCGTCTCTCAAACGCCCCTCCATCGATCTGGAAGCGCAAAAATAATCAATGCGCCATCCCACATTTTTTGCCCTTGACTGGCGCATATAAGACCACCATGTATAACACTCTGCTTTATCAGGATAAAAATAGCGGAAGGTGTCGATAAAGCCGCTCTCAAGAAGGCTTACAAATTTCCCCCGCTCTTCATCGGTAAAACCAGAATTTTTATGATTAATATCTGGATTTTTCAGATCAATATCCCGATGTGCCACATTCATATCTCCGCAGACAATTACCCCCTTTTTCTCTGTAAGCCCTGTCAGGTATGCCCGAAAAGAGTCTTCCCATCGCATCCGGTAAGCAAGACGCGTAAGCTCTCTCTTTGAATTTGGTGTATACACAGTTACTAGATAAAAATCCTCATATTCCAGAGTGATCACTCTTCCCTCCGTGTCATGCTCTTGCACACCTATCCCAAACATCTCCGACACAGGCTTTCTCTTCGTAAAAACAGCAGTGCCCGAATATCCTTTCTTCACTGCATAGTTCCAATACTGCCAATAACCGGGCAGATCCATCGTAATCTGTCCTTCTTGCAATTTACTTTCTTGAATACAGAAAATATCTGCATCCTCCTGACGGAAAAAATCCATAAATCCCTTTTCCATACAGGCTCTCAGTCCGTTTACATTCCATGAAATCAATCTCATGCTTTCCCTGCCCTCTGTCATTCATGTACTTGTCCTCTATTATACCTAAAGAATATTGATTTTTCAACCTCCCAGCGTATAAAAAAGGGCACCTCTTTATAAAAAGTGCCCATTTTATTCATTCTTATTCCTGTACCTCTCACGGATCTACTGCTTTTTCAATCCAATCGCTATCAGAAAACAACCACCATTTTTATTCATCCACACTATAATTAGGCGCTTCCTTTGTGATATGGATGTCATGCGGATGGCTTTCCTTAAGCGATGCGGCGGATATCTTTACAAAACGCCCTGTATTTTGTAAGGTTGGAATATCCTTTGCTCCACAATATCCCATTCCGGCACGCAAACCGCCCATAAGCTGGAATACGGTATCCTCCACCGTTCCCTTATAAGCCACGCGCCCTTCCACGCCCTCAGGTACTAATTTCTTGGCATCAGTCTGGAAGTAGCGATCCTTGCTTCCATTCTCCATAGCTGCTATGGAGCCCATACCGCGGTATACCTTATACTTTCTTCCCTGATATAATTCAAAGGTTCCCGGACTTTCATCACATCCCGCGAACATACTTCCCATCATGCAGACATTACCACCTGCGGCAAGTGCCTTCGTCATATCTCCAGAATACTTTATTCCTCCATCTGCGATTATCGGAACCTGATACTCCTTCGCCACCTCATAACAATCCATGATCGCCGTGATCTGGGGGACGCCAATCCCTGCAACCACGCGGGTTGTACAGATAGAGCCGGGACCTATCCCAACCTTAACCGCATCAACGCCCGCTTCTATCAGCGCCTTTGTCGCTTCTCCCGTCGCCACATTGCCTGCTATCACTTGAAGCTCTGGATACTTGTCCTTAATCATCTTTATACAGCGAATTACATTCGCAGAATGTCCATGGGCAGAATCCAGCACAATCACATCGACCTTAGCAGCCACCAGCGCCTCCACGCGCTCCAGAACATTTGCCGTAATACCCACCGCCGCGCCGCAGAGAAGTCTGCCTTGGCTGTCCTTTGCGGAGGATGGGTACTTTAATTGTTTCTCTATATCCTTGATTGTAATCAGACCTTTTAGATTAAAATTCTCATCTACGATAGGAAGCTTCTCTTTTCTTGCCTTTGCAAGAATGACCTTCGCCTCCTCCAGCGTGATTCCCTCTCTCGCGGTAATAAGCCCTTCCGAGGTCATCGATTCCTTGATCTTTTTCGAAAAATCTTTCTCAAACTTTAAATCGCGATTTGTGATAATTCCCACAAGACGCTTTACCTCTGTGATTGGAACACCAGAAATACGAAACTTCGCCATCAGATTGTTCGCATCCTCCAGAGTATGATCCGGTGACAGTGAAAATGGGTCCGTAATAACGCCAAACTCTGAGCGCTTTACCTTATCAACCTCTTCCGCCTGCTGTGCGATCGTCATATTCTTATGAATCACGCCAATACCGCCCTGACGTGCCATAGCAATCGCCATGCGATGTTCTGTAACAGTGTCCATACCTGCGCTCATCATTGGAATATTAAGCTGAATCTTCTTTGTCAGCATGGTTGATAAATCAACTTGATTCGGAATTACCTCAGAGTATGCTGGAACAAGAAGCACATCATCAAAAGTAATGCCTTCACCGATAATCTTACCCATTTCTTCTGCCTCTCTTTCTTTTTCATTCTTCGATTTTGTAGTTGATCCAGTCTACCAGATATATTGTCCGATGTCAAGTGTTATTTCACTACTTTTCTTGGTGCTGTATTCCACATATCATCCAGCATACGCTCACTGGGCTCGAATATTATTTTCACCATCTCATTGTGGTAAGTGGTATACATCACATATTTTTTATTCTCAGGAATATGGGAGGAGAAGTCCATTGTCTTGCAAGGAGTATTTTTAAAATTATCAAGCTGGTGCGCCCCTTCTGGCGCCACAATCTCGGTCTGCTCCATATTGAGGACTACACAGCGCTTTCTCTTGGACTTTGCCATAATCTTATCGATATCCAGCTCCCCCTTCACAAAGGTATATTCATACTCCATGTCCCAATTTAGGGACAGGCGATAGGTCAAGTATCCCAGAGCCACTGTTGGGATTAGCATAAACCAAAAGATTCCTGTCATTGTCAGCAGAGCAAAAATTGCTGTCAGGCAAATTAACGCCACCTTTGCCGCAAATGCCCATGACGGTTTTTTGCGTTTTACAATCCATTCCGAATATAAATCACTCATCGATTTCCTCCTGCTCTCTTGTATTTCTATCTATATTAACATACTTTCCAGAAAGCCTCAAGCAAAAAAATGAAGCATATGTCTGGGCTGTTCTCCTAAAAATCGAGTAGGGAAGACTTTTCCCTGCTCGTGCGCGATTCGTGCGCTACTTTCGCGGTATATTTCCCCTGCGCGGGCCTGCGCATAAAAAAAGGATGGAACCCTATGTCCATCCTTTTTTAAGAATTTATTACCGCGAAATTACATCATTCCCATTCCGCCGCCCTGAGGCATTGCTGGTGTTTCTTCTTTTATATTTGCCACTACTGCCTCTGTTGTCAGCAGGGTGGATGCTACGCTGGTTGCGTTTTGCAGCGCACTTCTTGTCACCTTAGCCGGATCAAGGATACCTGTCTCAACCATGTCTACATAATCCTCTTTCAGTACATCAAAGCCAATTCCCGGCTCCTTCTCGCGAACCTTATTGATAATGACAGCGCCCTCCAGACCTGCATTTTCAGCGATAGTAGCCAAAGGAGACTCCAGTGCCTTTAAGATAATATTTGCACCTGTTCTCTCGTCGCCCTCCAAGCCTGCGGTCATCTCTGCCACTTTCTTAGCAGCATGGATGTATGCGGAACCGCCGCCTGCGATAATACCTTCTTCTACAGCCGCTCTTGTCGCTGCCAGAGCATCTTCCATGCGAAGCTTATTCTCTTTCATCTCTGTCTCTGTAGCAGCACCTACACGAATTACTGCTACGCCGCCAGCCAGCTTCGCCAGTCTCTCCTGTAACTTCTCTTTATCAAAATCAGATGTGGTCTCCTCAATCTGAGCACGAATCTGAGATACTCTTGCAGAGATCTCCTCCTTGTCGCCCTCGCCATCCACGATAATGGTATTTTCCTTCTCCACTCTCACAGATTTTGCACGGCCAAGCATATCCATTGTTGTCTCTTTCAGGTCAAGACCAAGCTCTTCGGAGATCACCTGACCGCCTGTCAAGATTGCGATATCCTTTAACATCTCTTTTCTTCTATCGCCGTAGCCCGGAGCCTTTACAGCCACAACAGAGAAGGTTCCTCTCAGTTTATTTACAATCAATGTAGTAAGTGCTTCACCCTCTACATCCTCAGCGATAATAAGCAGTCTGGAACCGGACTGAACAATCTGCTCCAGAACAGGAAGGATCTCTTGGATATTGGAAATCTTCTTATCTGTAATTAAGATATACGGATCTTCCAGATTCGCTACCATCTTGTCCATATCAGTAGCCATGTAAGCGGAGATATAGCCTCTGTCAAACTGCATACCTTCTACCAGATCCAGCTCTGTCTTCATGGTCTTAGATTCCTCAATGGTGATAACACCGTCATTGGAAACCTTCTCCATAGCGTCTGCAACCAGATTGCCAACCTCCTCGTCGCCAGAAGAAACTGCTGCAACTCTAGCGATCTGATTCTTTCCATTTACCTTGCTGCTCATAGCTGCAATGGCTTCTACTGCGGCATCTGTCGCTTTCTTCATGCCTTTTCTCAAAATAATCGGGTTCGCTCCTGCTGCCAGATTCTTAATTCCCTCATGAATCATAGCCTGCGCAAGCACAGTAGCGGTTGTGGTTCCATCACCTGCCACGTCATTTGTCTTAGTCGCAACTTCCTTGACAAGCTGTGCGCCCATATTCTCAAAAGCATCCTCCAGCTCAATCTCCTTTGCGATCGTAACACCGTCATTTGTGATAAGCGGTGCGCCGAACGACTTATCAAGAACCACGTTCCTTCCCTTCGGTCCCAGTGTCACCCTCACGGTATTTGCTAATTTATCTACACCAGTCTCTAATGCTGTTCTGGCATCTACGCCATACTTGATTTCCTTTGCCATGATTGACATCCTCCTTAATTTTCGTCCTTATTCCCTGTTCTATCTTATTCTACAACAGCCAGAATATCATTCTGCTTTACAATAATGTATTCCTCTTCCTCAATCTTTACCTCTGTTCCAGAATACTTGGAAAAGATCACCTGATCTCCCACCTTTACCTGCATGGTAACTTCCTTGCCGTCCACAACTCCGCCGGGACCTACTGCAATTACTTCTGCCTGCTGTGGCTTTTCTTTTGCCTGACCCGGAAGCACAATGCCGGACTTTGTGGTTTCTTCTGCTACTAACTGCTTTAATACAACTCTGTCACCTAAAGGTACTAATTTCATCTCTATATTCCTCCTTCATTTTTATTAGCACTCATTGTCATCGAGTGCTAACCGATAGTTATATATTAGTGACTAATGCCCTTTTATGCAAGTTTCCATTTTTGTCTATTTTCGCTATTTTCTCTATTTTTCTTTTGTTTTTTCATTTATTCTTATTTTATCTCGTTTTCTTCCATTTTTGATATTTTATACTTTTTTAATATACCCCATTTACAAATAAGATTTTACGCCGCTCCAGAGATCCCCTCCCGGCATAGGACAGCCCTGATTTTTCTTTCTCGCCCTCGCCAGAACAAAGCATCCACAGTATTTGCAGGTCAATCCGTTTATCAACGCCTCACATGCGCTGCACACGGCAAGGCGTTTTTCATAGGCAGAATCTTCAATCTGCTGTTCCTTTGGTATATTTCTCACATAAGAAGCTATCGCTTCATACATCTGATCCTTTTGCAGATTAGCAGGAATCTGGCAAAGGCAGACCGGAATTTCCGTATTTATCATTATCTTTCCCTCAAATAATTGAATTAACCTTATCCTGTCATAAATTTACACAATCCAATATATATTTTTCACACTATCTCCCACAAACTATAAAAAATGCTTTTCTTTTTTCCAAAAGCGTATTACAATAGGATATATTGGAAATATTTCCTATAAAGAAATTTGTTACAATCCAGCCGCATAACCGCAAGCTGGATTTTGCAACAGAAATTTCCTACAAGAAAGGAGTTGCTTTCATGTCAAAAAAACACTTTGGAAAATTCCTCACAGCCACAGTGATCACATGCGCTGCCATAGCGGGCTGTGTCGCTTATTTTACCAAATACAGAGACTTCCGAAAATCTCTCGATGAAGACTTTAATGACTTTGAGGATGAAGCCAGTGAGAATAACAAGACAGAGAAGCCAGAGCAGCCTGTCTCCATCAAGCGGGAATATGTCTCTATCCCTCTGGATACACCGGAAAATGAACCGGAACCATCTGATTTATCTGAAAATACTGAACCAGAGCAGTAATACGATTGCGATCCATGCAGGGAGACAGGGGACTTGCCCTATCTCCCTTTCTTCTGTATTGGAATACGCAAAAATCTTTTATCCTTCTTTCTCTATAATCCCATTTAATTTCGTCAACGCTCTCGGCAGAGCATCTTTGGAATTCTTCCACGGCGCATCCTGATAGCGGTAATCAAATTTATTGATAAACCATTCCACATCATCGCGGACACGGCGCATATTATCCAGATAAATTCTGTCTGTCACAGAAAGGAACTCCGCCAGATGACTTCCAGAAAGCTCTTTTGGCGCCTCCTCAAGAAGAATCCGATAATGCTCATTGCAGAAGCCCTTACTGTTTTCATATGCCTTCCTAAACTCCGCATCCTGCTTCCAGAGATAAAATATCGTCGCAATATAGCGGCGAAAGCTGTTTGCTATCCTGCTGCACACAAAGCAGGAGCCTTCCAGCTCTTTTAGGTATGCTGACACGGGGTCCTGTGCCGGCTTTTTAAATAGTCCCTTCGGCTTCTCCCTCTGTCCGCCTGCCTTCTCCACTTCTTTTATGATTTTGTCCATATGCGTCTTAACTACCAGAGCAAGACCCAGCTTATTGTTTTGATCGGAAACCTGTTTCATATGTCTCTGGCAAAAGCCCATCCGATCGGTCTCCATGCGAATATCGTCTTCCATATAGCTGGGGCCCATCGTATATTCCACTGCATTTTGCTCCAATACATCCCTCATGGCACAGACAGGACACTCACATCCTGTTTGAAACGCATCATTTACCGGTATTGTGTACAGCTCTTCTTTCATCTCCATGCCTCCTTTAAGCGCGCCGCTCCCTCTTTGATTTCTTCCTCCGTCATATTGGCATAGCCGAGAACCACTGTTCTGTGCTGCCTCTTTGTATCTGTAATATAATAATCGGATAACCCGTACACCCGCACCCCTTGCTTTTCTGCAAGCTCTATCAGCTCCTTCTCCTCTCTGGTTCCAGTAAGCAAAAGGTGGAGCCCTGCATTTTCACCAGAAATCGAAAATTCACCAAAGTCCTTAAGCTCATTCATCAACACATCATGTTTGCTTTTATAAATCGTTCTCATGCGATTTAGATGTCTCTCAAAATGTCCTCCACGGATAAAGCTTTCCATCACCGTCTGATCAATACGTGATACCGTGGAGGAATAATAATTATAACTCTCATACCTCAAAAGCAGATCATGCGGCAGCACCATATAGCTGATGCGGATCGCCGGAGCTACCGATTTGGAAAATGTTCCTATATAGATAACACAATCCTTTCTGTCAACTCCCTGAAGCGAAGGAATCGGCATCCCTTTATAGCGAAATTCACTGTCATAGTCATCCTCGATAATATAGCGCTCCCCCTTTGCCGCCCACGCCAAAAGCTCCATCCGCCTCTTGATGGGCATCACAATTCCCAATGGATACTGGTGGGAGGGCATGACGTAACTTAACATCGCACCACTTTTCTCCAATGCTTCTATCTCCATACCGCTCTCATCCATCGGCACAGGTGCGACCTTATGTCCCAGCCCGCATAAGATACGGTAAGCCTGCCTGTAGGTGGGGTTCTCCATCGCAATCTGACAGCCCGACGGCAGAAGCTGACTCAACCGCATCAAGAGATATTCATTTCCTGCGCCAATCACCATCTGCTCTGGCGAACAATTCACACCCCTCGCCTGATGCAGATACTGGCAGATCATGCTTCTCAATGCATAATCTCCCTTTGGATCTCCCAGCTCAAAGATCTCGCGCTTATCGTCAATCAGCGTATTTTTTGTAAGCCTGCGCCAGACATTATAAGGAAAGCTTCTCAAATCAATTCCTCTCGGTGAAAAATCATATTGATATTTTGATTTTTTATCCACCTGTCTTTGTTCCGGCTCCGACTGTTTCCTCGGCGACACAAAAAGCTCCTCTATCTGCGCCACATAATAGCCCTTGCAGGGAATGGCTTCCAGATAGCCTTCCGCTGTGAGCTGGGCATATGCCATATCCACCGTGCTTCTGCTTATCTGCATATGTCTTGCCAGCGCTCTTGTCGAAGGAAGCCTGCCGTGAAAGGGCAGGCTTCCATTGCGGATCTCCTCTTTTATATATCGATAAATTTGTTCGTATACAGGCTCTCTGGAACTGCTGTCCAGAGGAATTATCAGATCATTCATATGCTTATCCCAGCTTTTTATTTTGGTTCTGCTCCTTTTGGTCTTCCTCTTCCCGGATAATCTCTTTTAACGTTCTTGCCTTTTCCTTAAGTGTGGAGGTTGCTGACTTTGACACAAGAACCATGCCCAGCATCTTCTTTGCCATCTCCATATTGCCAGTCCTTCTGGACAGATCGGCATACAGATAATTGAAGGTCATCTCGTCCATCCCACAGATAGGAAACATCTCCGACTGCACTGCCGCATCAAAGCCTTTGTATGCTTTTTCCAGATAACTTTTCTCCTCAGATTTACATTTCAGCTGCTTTTCCTCATATTTCTCCTCTGTAGGCTTCATATCCTCACTCTTGCTGCGAAACAGCCACGCAATCTTCAGACACATATAAGCACGCTCGCTCGCCCTGCTTCTCTTCACAATAGAGCTGTACAAAGCAAGCTTGTAGCGCAAAATTGCCTGATCGTAGGTATAAATCTCACCCATCGGGGGCAGCCCCTTAAAGTTTGCCTGAACCTGCTCCCGAAGGAGCTTTCTCTGAAGGGAGGACAAGCCTTCAAAACTTCTCTGCCCCATTGCGGCATAGCCGCACTTTGGGCAGACGATAATATCATATTTAATCGGGTCAAATGCTCTGTATTTGTGGCGCAGGTCTGTATCTGTGGAAAGAAGGCGCGTTTTTCCTGTTCGCACGGTCCTCTCCTTAAAGCGATTATCACAGATAGGACATTCATATTTTTTATCAAATAAGCTGTCCTTTTCGTACTCCTTTGCCTCTTTCTCGGCCTTTTCTTTAAGCTCTTGGTCACTCTCCTTTTCTGCCCGTTCTGCTTTTCCCGTTGCAAACAAGGATTGTTCTGCAATATCAGCATCTTTCAGGCCCATCGGCTCTAATTCTTTAAACATACAACCCAGTTTCTCTCAACCCTTCCCCTTTTGTCACTGGCTCTTAGAGTTTA
>CAMWWW010000028.1 GCA_947178015.1 uncultured Clostridia bacterium | reverse complement strand
GGTTTTTCTTGCGCGCATGAATAAAAATAAAAAATATCAGAAGGAACAGTTAGCAAAGGAAGGCTATACAGAATGTAAGGAATTTTATAAGGATTCGATGGATACGCTGTAAGAATAGGAAGGTGACGAAGATAGATGAGAGGATGGCACGGTGGCTTATGGTTAGCGGCAGCCCTGCTTTGTTTCTCTGGCAGCCCCGTTAAGGCGGATGAGACAGAGGCGGCGCAGGAGAACATAGATATTGCCTTTGGCGTGACGGGAGAGATAAATTTTGGCGGAAGCATGAAGTATTCAAAGCCGGTGGCAGGATTTTATGATGATATGCGATGCTATCAGGTACTTGACTGGGATACATCCTTTCAGTTATCTTGGGTAACATTATCGGAGGACTATGAATTTTCTTTGGAGTATCGGATAGTTTGCGACGAGATAGAAGAAAGAATTTCCGGCGGAACGATAGAGCCGTTGTATTATTGTGATCCTATGCCTGTGCAGTCGCTTGAGGAAAGGCTCCGCGAGAATCCAGATGCTGACAGGGAGAAACAGTATCCATTTGTGCCAGAAGAATTAAAGGCACAAGAAAACAGCGAAAATATTTATAAAATAGAATATATTTTGTGTATAAAGGATACGAATACTGGAGAAGAGACAGAAGAGATTTTTGATATCGCATATTTTTATGGAAAGATGGCGGAGAATCCCATTTATTCTGATATACCAGACGGATTTCGTCTGGTCCGCGTAAAAGAAGGGGACACGCTCTGTGCGATGGCACAGAACTATCTTGGAAGCTCGTACCGGTATGAGGAAATTTATAAAGCAAATCAGGATCAGCTTAAAAATCCAAGTTTAATCTATAAGAATCAGGTTCTTTATGTACCGATGGAATAAAGCAATGCACAAGATAGTGCAGAAATGAGGGAGAAAATGGCAGAGTCAATGAAAGGTTTAAAACGGACGCACCGCTGTACAGAGCTGTCAAAAACAAATATTGGCGAGACAGTTACGGTGATGGGCTGGGTGCAGAAAAGAAGAAATCTAGGAAGTTTAATCTTTATCGATCTGAGAGATCGCTCTGGTATCTTACAGCTTGTATTTGACAGCAAGGATGTGGGCGAGGAGGGATTCGCCAAGGCAGAGACGCTGAGAAGTGAATTTGTGATCGCTGCTGTGGGCAGGATGGAAGCTCGTTCCGGCGCAGTCAATGAATCAATGGAAACAGGAGAGATTGAGCTTCGCGTGACACAGCTTCGAATTCTCTCGGAAGCACAGACACCACCATTTCCTATTGAAGAAAACTCCCAGACCAAGGAGGAGAGTCGATTAAAATACCGCTATCTGGATTTGAGAAGACCAGATTTGCAGAAAAATATAAAAATGAGAAGCCAGATCGCCACGCTGACAAGAGCATTTCTTGCCGACGAGGGATTTTTAGAGATTGAGACGCCGACACTCTGCAAGAGCACGCCGGAGGGTGCGAGGGACTACTTGGTGCCAAGCCGTGTGCATCCGGGCAATTTCTATGCACTGCCGCAGTCTCCGCAGCTTTTTAAGCAGCTTTTGATGTGCGCAGGGTATGATCGTTATTTTCAGCTTGCCAGATGCTATCGCGATGAGGATCTAAGGGCAGACCGTCAGCCAGAATTTACCCAGATTGACATGGAGCTTTCTTTTGTCGATGTCGATGATGTGATTGAAGTAAATGAAAGACTGCTCGCTGCTTTATTTAAGAAAGTGCTTGACGTGGAGGTTCCGCTCCCCATTCCCAGAATGACATGGAAGGAAGCGATGGAGCGTTTTGGCTCTGATAAGCCAGACGTTCGTTTTGGCATGGAGCTAAGAAATATCTCTGATCTGGTAAAAGACTGCGGTTTTGGAGTATTTACCAGTGCGCTGGAGCAAGGTGGTTCGGTCCGCGGCATCAATGCCAGCGGGCAGGGCAGTATGCCAAGAAAAAAGATCGATGCTCTAGTAGAATTTGCAAAAGGCTACGGAGTGAAAGGTCTGGCCTATTTGAGCATCCATGAGGACGGCACTTACAAATCCTCCTTTGCCAAATTTATGAAGGAAGAGGAGCTTGCGGCGATTGTGGAACGCTTAGAAGGAAAACCGGGCGATCTGCTCCTTTTTGCGGCAGACAAGAACAATATCGTCTATTCTGTGCTTGGAGCACTCCGATTAGAGATTGCCAAACAGCTTGATCTTTTGAAAAAGGACGATTATCGCTTCCTTTGGGTTGTTGAATTTCCACTATTGGAGTACTCAGAAGAAGAACATCGATATGTGGCAACGCATCATCCATTTACCATGCCGATGGACGAAGATTTGCCACTGTTGGACACCGATCCGGGCAAGGTTCGCGCAAAAGCATACGACATTACGTTAAATGGCACAGAGCTTGGCGGGGGAAGCGTGCGTATCTATCAGAGCGACATCCAAGAAAAAATGTTTGAGGTGCTGGGCTTTACAAAGGAAAGCGCTTATGAAAGATTTGGATTTTTATTAAACGCGTTCCAATATGGCGTACCTCCACACGCAGGACTAGCCTATGGGTTGGACCGCTTGGTTATGCTGATGGCAAAAGAGGACAGCATCCGTGACGTGATCGCCTTCCCCAAGGTAAAGGATGCATCCTGTTTAATGTCGGAGGCGCCGAATGTGGTAGATGGGAAACAGTTGGATGAATTACAAATAGAGATAGTGCAGGAATAGAGCAGAACGTGGTTTTTTGAAAATGGTCCGCCTCGATCGGACCATTTTCAAAAACTGCTTTTTATGTTTTTTTCAATAGTACTTGACGAATTGTGACAAGCTTGTTATAGTATAAGACAGTGACGTACTATATTGTTGGTATTAAGACCACTTGCAGGGAGGCGTGGATAGTCTGTGCCCTTTTGTGAGGTGGTTTTTGTTGTGTAATGGAAGATTATGCTGGAAGAATAAAAGGAAAAGAAGGGTAATCTTGTCAAATGATATGTAAAGAGGAAGAAAGGCATAGGTATGTGATGATAACTAGGACATATCGCGTCTATATAATTACCTTGCTGACAGCTTTGTGGATGGGGGTTATTTTCTATTTTTCGTCTCAGCCCGCAGTGCAATCGGCAAGCCTAAGCGGAGGGCTTTTTCAAAAAATACAGAAATTTGTCACCGATATTCCAGTGATGGGGCAGATCTTTGCCGGGGGCTTTACGGAGCATCTGCTCAGAAAAGCCGCACATATGACAGAATTCGCTATTTTGGGGATATTGCTGGTGCTCTGTATGAGAGAATATATACCAGCACAATGGAAAATATTTCGTTTGCCTTTGGCTCTCGTTACTGGTATTCTTTATGCATGTACCGATGAATTCCATCAGCGCTTTGTGCCGGGCAGAAGCGGTGAGCTTAAGGATGTTATGATAGACAGTGTTGGCGTATTAATAGGAATCCTGCTGATTTCTGTTATTTTAGCTTGTGTAAAATGGAAAAAAGAGGTATACTAAAGAAGATACGGAAAAGTGAGGGCGGAATGATGAGTAAGAGGGTGCGCGATTATAAGCTTCTGTTTCGAAGGGTATTTTTGGCATCTTATGATATAGCAGCGATACTGGTGGCAAGTGCGCTGGCACTTTTGCTGCGTTTTGAATTTAGCTATAGTCAGATAGAGCCTAAATATATAGAGATGGTCTGGCAATATTTCCCGATTAACATTCTTGTGACGGTGGTGGTGTTCTATTTTTTTCGACTTTATCACAGCTTGTGGGCATTTGCCGGAGTGACGGAGATGCAGAATGTCGTGACAGCGTGTGTGCTCACGTCGCTGCTTCAGATAGTGGGGATGCAGCTTATGGGCATGTCTCCTCCTAGAAGCTTTTATTTCCTGTATGGCATGGTGTTTGTGCTCCTGATTACCATGAGCCGGTTTATCTACCGATTTATGCGGATGGTGCGAAGGAAGAAGCGAATTGCCTCCGGGGGAATGAACACAATGATTATCGGCGCCGGAGAGGCAGGAAATATGATAATCAAGGAAATCATGACCAGCGAGCATCTGAACTTTAAAGTTTCCTGTGTCATTGATGATGATTTTGAGAAAATAGGGCGTTATATTCACGGGGTTAAAGTCGTTGGAGACAGGACGAAGATATTGCGCTATGTCGAGAGCATGTCGATCGATCAGATTATCATTGCCATGCCCGCGGTAAAAAAGAGAGAGATTAAGGAAATTATTGATATATGTAAGGAGACAAGCTGCGAGCTTAAAATCCTTCCCGGCATCTACCAGTTTATGACAGGCGAAGTCAGCGTCAGCAAGCTGCGGAAGGTGGAGATTGAAGATCTGCTGGGACGTGATCCCGTTTCGGTAAATTTAAGCCAAGTGATGGGGTATGTGCAGAATAAGGTCGTTCTGGTGACGGGCGGGGGCGGCTCGATAGGAAGTGAGCTCTGCCGCCAGATAGCAGCACATCAGCCAAAGCAGCTTATTATTGTAGATATTTATGAAAATAATGCCTATGATATTCAGCAGGAGCTGATTGGCAAATATCCCGATCTGGATTTGGTGGTTCTAATAGCATCTGTGCGGAATTCGGCCCGCATGAACGCGATTTTTGAAACCTATCATCCCAATCTGGTCTACCATGCAGCGGCGCACAAGCACGTTCCTCTGATGGAGAACAGTCCAAATGAGGCAATTAAGAATAATGTATTTGGCACATGGAAGACAGTAGTGGCGGCGGATCGCTACGGCGCAGACAAATTTGTGTTAATTTCCACAGATAAGGCAGTAAATCCGACCAATATTATGGGAGCTTCCAAGCGTATCTGCGAGATGATTGTGCAGACCTACAACCGACATTCCGATACAGAGTTTGTGGCAGTACGGTTTGGAAATGTTCTGGGAAGCAACGGAAGTGTCATTCCACTTTTTAAAAAGCAGATAGAGATGGGCGGCCCGGTCAAGGTGACGCACCCCGATATTATTCGTTATTTTATGACCATACCAGAGGCGGTATCGCTGGTGCTGGAAGCAGGAGCGAAGGCGCACGGCGGCGAGATTTTTGTGCTGGATATGGGAGAGCCTGTAAAAATACTGGATCTGGCTAAGAATTTAATTCGCCTGTCGGGATTGATTCCCGATGAGGATATTAAAATAGAGTTTACGGGATTAAGACCGGGTGAGAAGTTGTATGAGGAGCTTTTGATGGATGAGGAAGGGCTTCAGGATACAGAGAATAAGTTGATACATATTGGGAAACCAATTGTACTTGACGAAGATAAATTTTTTATTCAGCTTGAGCACTTAAAGCAGGTAGTGGAGCAGGAACCAGATGAGATCAGACGGTTTATACAAGAGATTGTGCCGACCTATCATCCAAAGAGTCCATAACCACTGTGAAAAATAAAAAATAGGATTTGAATACCCAGAAGGAAGAGAAGGAGAAGAAGAGACGAATGGAACAGCAGACTTATGAAAGAGAAATTGATCTGATTCAGCTTATCAAAACAATGCTTAAGAAAATCTGGATCATGATTGCGGCTGGAGTGGTAGGAGCCGTGCTGCTTGGTGCATATAGGGTGATTCCGATGATGCAGAACCTCAATGATCCGGAGGTGATTGAAAAGCAGGAAGAGGAGTACGAGGACAGCGTAAAGGCATATGAGAAAAATAAGAAGCAGTTGGAGAAAGAAATTGATAACCTGAATACCAGCATTGAGAGGCAGGAGGAGTACAATGAGAAATCCGTTTTAATGCAGCTTAATCCTTTTGACGTTCAGGTCGGCGTGGTACAATACTATGTTGACACGGATTATCAGATTATTCTGGAGTCTACTTATCAAAATCCCGATATTGCCAACAGCGTATTAAATGCATATGCTTCCATGGCAACCAACGGAACGATGTTCAATTATCTTCAGGACAATATGAAGGAAAAGATGGAGCTTCGTTATCTTCAGGAGATTCTCAATGTAACAGTGGATTACAACAACCGCATGATCAATATCCGTGTGCTTCACAAGGATGAAAAAGCATGTAAGGAGCTGCTTCAGTTGGTGGAGAAATGCCTTACCAATTATCAGGCAACGGTTGTAAAGAATGTTGGTTCCCATGAGATGCAGAGAGTGACGGAATCCATCTATTCTACCGTGGAGCTCAGCTATGAAAATACACAGAAATCCAATACCGAAAATGTGGAAAATCTGAATGAATCTCTTGAGGCAAAGGAGAAGGCTCTGGATGAATTAAAAGAGCCGGAAAAGAAGAACAACTCCATTATGGGTGTGATCAAGAGCGGCATTAAGTATATCTTACTTGGCGGAATTCTTGGTGGATTTTTGGCGGCTGGTGTGATTTTCTTTATGATTATCTTAGACACTACTGTGAAGGATGAAAAGGATGTGGCATTTTATCTCGATCTGCCGGTGTTGGCTTCTGTTCCTGTGATGGAGGGCGAGGAGAATCAGGTAAAGGCAGGAAGAAAGAATAAGAAAGCAAGGCTGAACCAGTATGCGGGCAAGACAGCGCAGAAATGAGGGAAATGATGGATAAGATTACAATAAAACAGGCGAAAGAGCTGGATTATAAGACATTTGAAGCATTCCGTGCGCTTCGCACAAATCTGGAGAATGTAAATAAAGAAGGAAAAGCTATCACCTTTACCAGCGTGATGGGGAAGGAAGGAAAATCCTTTGTGGCATTTCAGACGGCATGTGCTGTTGCAGCCGCAGGAAAGACCTGCGTATATGTCAATGCAAATCTGAGAGAAGCCGTTTCTTCTAATATATATGAAGCAGCAGGCGTAAGAAAGACACTGTTGGATTGGCTGAGCGGCAAAGCGCAGGCGGAGGATATTGTATGTGAAACCAATTTGGCAAATCTATATCTGGTAGAATCCGGCGCGCCCTGCAAAAATGCATCCGAGCTTTTATCTGGGGATGCCTATCAAAAGTTAATTAACGCTTTACGTGAGAAGTATGACTGTGTTATAATAGATACACCTGCAGTGGGTGAAGTTGCAGATGCGCTGGTTGCAGCCCGCATCACAGATGGCGTTGTGCTGGTGATGGAGCGTGAGATGGTGCCTTATGAGCAGGCACAGAAGGCGAAGACGCAGTTGGAGCTTAATGGCTGCAAGATATTAGGCGTTGTGCTGAATAAATAAAGTTGCGATAGCTGGTGTTGCAAGGGTGCAAAATAGCACAGAGTTAAGACAGAGACAAAGTTAGAATTAGAATTAGAAATAGAAAAAATGAGAAGATCTTCATCAGAGAGGTGAAGATTTTCTTTAAGAATAAAAATTAGACGAGTTATTATATACAATAAAAATGAAAAAACGATTATACAGCTTATTGTTTTGTAAGAAAGAGATTTAGACGAGTTATTATTTAAAATTATATCACAGATAAATACAGAAAAAAAGAGAAAAAGATTACAAGAGAAGATTCTTGAAGCAAGGGCACTTGAATTCTTCGAGTATGAGCATATCCGAGATGTTGCGTTGCAATTCAGCCAAAAGCTATGCCAAAAAGCATGGACGGCGAAGCCTGCCCCAAAATCATTTGATTCCTTAAGATACAAATAGTATGGGTAGTTTTGCAAAATTAGGAACGGTTCAAAAATAACTTATTAAAAGTTATTTCTAGTTCTGGCTAATTGCGAAGCAATATGCAGAAATTGTTAAAAATAATTTTTTGATAATTTCTTAGATATAAAGATTATACGATCGGATCATGCTTGTATCTTGATGATATAAAGGAAAGTGAGAAACGTAGAGAAAGATAAGGAGAATTATCATGTACTATGTTTTGCAGGTAGCATCCGGTATGGAAGATAAAACGGAGGCTTATATCACGAGTGTTTTGTCAGACGCACATTATGATAGATGCTTCCATCTTACAAGACATATGAAAAAGAAATTTCATGGCAGATGGACGGATATTCACGAAAGACTTCTGCCGGGATATATTTTTATTGTATCAAATAATGTAAAAGGGATGTATCTGGAGCTGAAGAAGGTTCCTTCCTACACAAAGCTGCTTGGGAGGGATATGGAATATTTTACAGAGCTTCCCGAAAGAGATGTGGAGTGGCTGAAACTGCTTTTGGGTAACAATCTATTAGAACAGAGAAAGCAGATCTATTTTGACGAGAATGAGATAGAAACGGTGGAGCCATGGCATGAGGTTGCACTTTCTAAGGTTAGTGTTGGAGAAGAAAATGAAATCAAAATACTATCAGGGCCGTTAAAAAATATGGATGGCATGATAAAAAAAATAAATTTGCACAAAAGAGTAGCAGAGGTAGAAGTAGAATTTATGAATCGAAAAACGATTGTCTATCTGGGAATAGAGCTTTTGGATAATACAAAGAGGAAAGAAGAGAATGGCATAGGTGTTCAGTAAGGTTGAGAGAAGCATTTCTTTCAGCCTTTCCTTTTGTTATTTATTATATCGCTGTATCTTATGAAAACTACTTTAAAACATTTTGAATAATTATACTTTATCAAAATGTTGTAGACTGGTGTCTTAGCGTGTATCGGAAAATGCTTTATGCGCAAAAACAGCACAGAAATGAGGATGAAAATGGATTTTAAGTCTGATCTAAGATTTCAAGGAATAGAACCATTTGAAAATAAAATATGGCTTTCTTCTCCTACTATGCATGGGGAGGAGCTGAAATATGTTACAGAGGCTTACGAGACAAACTGGATGAGTACAGTGGGAAAGAATATCAATGAGCTGGAAAAGGCAGCGTCTGAGTATGTCGGTGTTCGTTATGCAGTGGCATTGTCATCTGGCACAGCGGCTCTTCATCTTGCGGTCAAGCTTGCCGCCGAGCATCTGTATCACTCTTCCGGCGGCATGTCGACGCCAGAAGGGCTGGGAACAGGTGGAAGCTTATATGGAAGGCGTGTATTCTGCTCAGATGTTACCTTCGATGCCACAGTGAATCCAGTGGTATATGAAGGCGGAGAAGCAATTTTTATTGATACAGAGCGGGATACATGGAATATGGACCCAGAGGCACTCAAACGAGCCTTTGCATTATATCCAGATGTAAAATTAATAGTATTAGCTCATCTGTATGGAACACCGGGAAAGATCGATGAGATACGCCGCATCGCAGATTTACATGGTGCAATGATTATTGAAGATGCTGCGGAGAGTTTTGGAGCTACTTATTGCGGGAAGCAAACAGGCTCCTTTGGAGATTTTAACGCGATTAGCTTTAATGGCAATAAAATAATTACAGGTTCCTCCGGCGGCATGTTCTTGACAGATAGCTTAGCCGATGCAAATAAAGTCCGCAAGTGGAGTACGCAGTCACGGGAGGATGCACCTTGGTACCAGCATGAGGAGATTGGCTACAACTATAGAATGAGCAATGTCATTGCCGGGGTAGTGCGGGGACAGATGCCATATCTTGAGGAGCATATCAGCGCAAAGAAACGAATTTATGAAAGATACAAAGAAGGGTTGAAAGATTTACCAGTTCGCTTGAACCCTTATGATAGGGAGAAATCGGTGCCTAATTATTGGCTGAGCTGCCTGCTTATTGATGAGACAGCAATGTGTGAGACAGTGAGAGGCGAGAGAGAAGCGATGTATGTCTCAGAAACTGGCAAAAGCTGTCCCACTGAGATACTAGAGGCGTTGTCATATTTCGGCGCAGAAGGCCGACCCATCTGGAAGCCAATGCACTTGCAACCAATCTATAGAAACAATGGTTTTGTAACAGTAAACGGCTCCGGAAGAGGGGTGTCCAATGCCTATATAGCAGGAGTAACGGCTGTGGATGTCGGAGCGGATATATTTCATCGGGGCGTGTGTTTACCATCTGACAATAAAATGACAGAAGAAGAGCAGGATGTGGTAATTGACATTATAAAGAGGTGTTTTTGGTAGCGGATATGGGGATAATTGATGATGAAGGAAAAGAACAGAAGAAAAAGATCTTCTAAAAATTCGCATACAATGGGTTTTTATGAGAACTATATAAAGAGACCACAAGATGTAATATGTGCAGCTGTAGCATTTATCGTATTGTCTCCTGTAATGTTCGTGATAGCTCTGCTAGTTAGAATAAAGCTTGGTTCTCCTGTTATTTTTACACAAGATCGTCCGGGAAAAGATGGAAAAATATTTAAACTTTATAAATTTAGAACCATGACGGATAAGCGTGGGGCAGACGGCGAACTTTTACCAGATGAGAAGCGGCTTACGATGTTTGGAAAGAAATTAAGATCCACTTCCTTAGATGAATTGCCAGAGTTGTTTAATGTATTGAAGGGAGATATGTCTATCGTTGGACCAAGACCGCTGTTGGTGCGCTATCTGCCACGGTATAGCAAGCGTCAGGCACGAAGACATGAGGTAAGACCGGGATTTACTGGTCTGGCACAGATACATGGGAGAAATTCCATAAGCTGGGAGGAGAAATTTGAATGGGATGTGAACTATGTGGATCACATTACATTTCTTGGAGATTGGAGGATTATGTTTGCAACGATTGCAACGGTGATTCGAAGAGAAGGAATAAACTCATCTACATCAATAACAATGGAAGAGTTTATGGGAACGACTACAAAGAATAAAAAATAGAAGGTTTTTTAGGAGTTGGAATTTATGAAGGAGATAGTGATTATTGGAGCTGGAGATTTCGGTAGAGAAGTAACATGGTTGATAGAAGAAATAAATAAAGCGCATCTAACTTATCATATAGTAGGTTATCTTGATGATGATTCTACTAAAATTGGACAACAAATAAATGGTTATAGAGTATTGGGAAAAATTTCTGAATTGCCAGAATTTAATAGGAGGAATCCCATTTGTGCTGTTATTGCCATGCAAGATGGGACAACAAGAAAACGAATTGTTGAAATGTTTCCAGAGTTTAATGAATGGGAAACATTAATACACCCTTCTGTTAATATATCAGATACAGCAAGAATAGGAATAGGTGTTATTATTTGTTCGGGTGTTAGTATTAGTTTGGATACAATGATTGGAAAACATTGTTTGATTAATATATCTGTAGCAATAGCTCATGATTGTGTGATTGGAGATTATGTATCAATTATGCCATGTTCATGTATATGTGGACATGTAAAAATAGAAGAGGAAGCTTATCTGTCTGCAAATTCAACAGTAATCCCTAAAGTCAAGATTGGAGCAGGGGCAAAAATTGGAGCAGGTTCAGTAGCAATTCAAAATATAAAAGATGGTTGTTCGGTAATAGGGGTGCCAGCGAAGACTATTCGATTCTAGATAAAATATATGGATGAAAGGATAAAAAATGGAAGAGAAATTTATTGCATTTATTGCAGAGATTATGGATATTGATTTAGAAAAAATTAGCCTTGATACAGCCTATGGCTCTATTGATAGCTGGGATTCTTTAATGCATATGCGTTTAGTAATGGAGATTGAAAGTGAATTTCAAGTAGATATTCCAATGAGTGAAATTCCTAAAATAAATACACTTAGAGATTTTTATCAATATATTCAAAGATAATTGTTATTAGTACCACTATTTATTTTTTTATTTAGGAGGAAGATCTGTGCCAAAGATTGCATTACTATCCAATATTACGATTGATATAATTGCTGATATGCTAAAAAATAAATATGAAGTATATTATCCAGTGGGATTCAACATGTGGCAACAGGAAGTTTTGGACTCTTCGTCTGAATTTTATCAGTATCAATCAGAAGCTGTGTTTGTATTACTTTATTTAGATCTATATTCAGATAAGCAGGATGAAGAGGATCAGATTAAAGCAATAATAGATTCTTGGATATGTGCAATAGAGCAAATGAGTAAGAAACTTCCTAAAGTTCCTATATTTGTCTCTTCTTTGGATATTAGTAAAAAATTATGTACTACGTATAGTGATAAGCAATTTAATAAAGAAATTGAAGCAGAGTGGATGAATACATTGGAAAAAATGTATAGAGAAGGTATGGAAATATATATTCTCCCTGTTTCAGATAAGATAACAGATATTGGAAGAAGTAATTTTTATTCCAGAAAAATGTGGTATCTGGGAAATATGCCATATAGTATGGTAGGAATAAAGGCAATAGTTGAGCTTATTAAAAATAGTTTTTCTTCTATCAGAGGAATGAGAAAAAAATGTATTGCAGTCGATCTAGATAATACCTTATGGGGCGGCGTTGTTGGAGAAGATGGAATAGATGGGATAATTCTTTCTGATCATAAAGAAGGTGCACGTTTTAAAGATACACAGAAGCTTCTTCTTAAAATGAAAAATCAGGGAGTG
Organism: uncultured Clostridia bacterium; assembly: GCA_947178015.1. Taxonomy (GTDB): domain Bacteria; phylum Bacillota; class Clostridia; order Lachnospirales; family Lachnospiraceae; genus RGIG8607. The sequence goes on along the minus strand of CAMWWW010000028.1, from coordinate 646 downwards.
CTACTAGCAGTTCTTTCAAAAAATAATGAAGATGATGTGAATGAAGTTTTTGAGAATCATCCAGAAATGGTACTAAAAAAAGATGACTTTGTAAAAATGATAGTAAATTGGGAATCAAAAACATTAAATATCAAGAAACTTGCAACAGAATTAAATATTGGATTGGATGCGTTTGTATTTATTGATGATAATCCTGCTGAGAGAGAACAAATGAAAGCGGAATGTCCAGAGGTGACAGTAATTGACTTCCCCAAAGACACATCATTATTGCCAGAAATGGCTAATGAAATATATGTTCGATATTTTAAAACATTGAGAACTACAATGGAAGATGTTAAAAAAACACAGATGTATCATAATAGGGTAAAGCGTGCTCAAATAATGAAACAAGCTGTCTCTATAGAAGAATATCTATTCAATTTAGAAATTAACGTTGATATTCATTTTATGATTGAGTCAGAGGAAAAACGCGTGACACAATTGATTAATAAAACAAATCAATTTAATACGACAACAAAACGTTATATAGAAGAAGAGGTACATCGGTTGAGCCAGAACCCTGATAGTGAAATTATTGTAGCGCATATGTCAGATAGATTTGGGAATGAAGGTCTTATTGCTGTAATGATATTACTATTTTCTGGAG
>CAMWWW010000027.1 GCA_947178015.1 uncultured Clostridia bacterium | reverse complement strand
TTTTATGAATGAATGTTAAAAAACTATATTCAAATAGTAAAAATTCGTGTATACTTGTATTAGAGCGTGTTTATTTCAAGAAAAATGTATCTATTACTGACAACAATACCATTATGATTTCGATAGAAGGGATAATCATGAACGAGAAGGTTTTAAAAACACTAGAATTTACCAAAATTACCTCTCAGCTTGAGGAATATGCCTCCTCCGACACAGCGAAAGATATGTGCCGGCACCTGATCCCCTCCTCCGATCTGGAGACGATACAAACCAATCAGGCGCAGACAAGCGATGCTCTAACACGCATTTTGAGAAAAGGAAGTATTTCTTTTTCTGGGATTCGCGATGTGCGCGCATCCTTAAAAAGGCTTGCCATCGGAAGTGTGCTGGGCATGGGGGAGCTGTTAGCGGTCAGCTCTTTGTTAGACTGCGCCGCGCGGATAAAAACATTTTCCAGAAAATTGGACGCTGAGACGCCGGAGGATTCCTTAGACAGCTTTTTTGACGCGCTGGAGCCGCTCACACCGCTCAATCATGAGCTTAAACGCTGTATTCTCTCTGAGGAGGAGATAAGCGACGATGCAAGCCCCGGTCTTAAAAGTGTGCGCAGACAGATGCAGACTGCGAATGAGCGCATCCGCAGCCAGCTAAATTCAATAATAAATAGCCAAACCACCCGCACCTACCTTCAGGAAAATGTCGTCACCATGCGAAACGGCAGATACTGTATTCCTGTAAAGCAGGAATATCGTGGTCAGGTGCCCGGCATGATCCACGATCAATCCTCCACAGGCTCCACCTTATTTGTCGAGCCTATGACGGTGGTAAAATTAAATAATGACATCAAAGAGCTTATGTTAAAAGAGCAGCATGAGATAGAAAAAATTCTTTCCGAATTAAGCAATCAGACGGCCATTCATATAGAAGAGATTGAGGAAAATTTCACACTGCTGACCAAACTTGATTTTATCTTTGCCAAGGCGATGTTATCACGCTCCTACAAGGGAAGCGAGCCTGTATTTAACCAAAATGGTATCATTCATCTAAAACAGGCAAGACATCCTCTTCTGAATCCTGACCATGTTGTGCCATCCAACATTCATCTGGGAGAGGATTTTACATTACTGATTGTCACCGGTCCCAATACAGGGGGAAAAACAGTCTCCCTTAAGACGGTGGGGCTGCTGACTTTAATGGGACAGGCGGGGCTTCACATTCCTGCTTTTGATGGCTCTAAGCTCGCTGTGTTTGAAGAAGTTTATGCTGATATTGGAGATGAGCAGAGCATCGAGCAGAGCCTGAGCACCTTCTCCTCCCATATGACCAATATCGTGTCTATTCTTGAGAAGGCAGACGATCGTTCTCTGGTTCTCTTTGATGAGCTGGGAGCCGGTACCGATCCCACGGAGGGAGCCGCACTCGCGATCTCCATACTATCCTTCCTCCATAATATGCAGGTCAGAACCATGGCAACCACCCACTACAGCGAGCTTAAGGTCTATGCCCTCTCCACAAAGGGTGTAGAAAATGCCTGCTGTGAATTTGACGTGGAAACACTGCGCCCTACCTACCGCCTGCTTATTGGCATACCCGGAAAGAGCAACGCCTTTGCCATTTCCGGCAAGCTGGGGCTTCCCGCATTTCTGATCGAGGATGCCAAAAACCATGTTACAGAGCAGGATATTGCTTTTGAGGATCTGATCTCTGATCTGGAAACCAGCCGCGTCACCATAGAGCGGGAACGGGAGGAAATTGAGCGCTATAAGGCAGAGGTAGAAACCTTAAAGCAAAAGCTGGAACAGAAGCAGGAGCGCTTTGAGGAACAAAAAGAGCGAATTCTTCGCGAGGCCACCGAACAGGCGCGAGATATCTTACAAGGGGCAAAAGATTACGCAGACGAGACAATCCGAAAATTTAACAAAGGACTGTCCGGCAAGGAGATGGAGCAAGAACGCAGCAAAGTTCGCGAAAAATTATCTTCCACCAGCGAAAAGCTATCCTTTCAGGCAAAGCCTGCCAAAAAGAAAGCCTCCAAGGCAGAGGATTTCCGCATCGGTGATGCCGTCCGCGTTCTCTCGCTTAATCTCAACGGCACAGTGAGCACTCTGCCAAATGCAAAGGGGGATCTCTTTGTACAGATGGGTATCTTGCGGTCTCAAGTCAATATCAAGGATCTGGAACGTCTTGATGAGCCTGTGATTACAGGACCGAATCTTACCAAAACCTCCTCCGGCAAGATAAAGATGTCCAAAACTTCCACCATATCGCCAGAGATTAATTTGATTGGCAAGACCTCAGACGAGGCGCTGTCCGAGCTGGATAAATATCTGGACGATGCCTATCTGTCTCATTTATCACAGGTGCGCGTCGTGCACGGGAAGGGTACTGGAGCCTTGCGCCAAGCGGTACACACGCATCTTAAGCGCTTAAACTATATTAAATCCTATCATCTGGGCGCCTTTGGAGAGGGAGACGCGGGCGTGACGATAGTTGAATTTAAATAACGGAGGCAACCATGGCTGCAAAGCAGAAAATTTTGATTGTAGATGATGATGTCAATATCGCAGAGCTGATCTCGCTGTATCTGCTCAAGGAATGTTTTGACACAATGATTGTGAATGATGGAGAGGAAGCACTCTCTGTATTCTCGACCTATAAACCAAATCTGGTCCTGCTTGACTTGATGCTTCCGGGCATTGACGGCTATCAGGTCTGCCGGGAGCTGCGCAGAGATTCCTCCGTGCCGATCATTATGCTTTCTGCAAAAGGAGAGATCTTTGATAAAGTACTGGGGCTTGAGCTTGGTGCGGATGATTATATTATCAAGCCCTTTGATTCCAAGGAGCTGGTGGCAAGAGTAAAAGCTGTGCTTCGGCGCTATCAGCCCGCCATACAAGAGCCGGAAACACCAAAAGGAAACTTTGTGGAATATCCCGATCTCACCATTAACCTAACCAACTACTCGGTATTATATAAAGGGCACCCGGTGGAGATGCCTCCAAAGGAACTAGAGCTTCTCTACTTCCTTGCCGCTTCCCCCAATCAGGTATTTACCAGAGAACAGCTTTTGGATCATATCTGGGGCTATGAATACATTGGAGATACCCGCACCGTTGATGTACATATCAAACGTCTGCGCGAGAAAATCAAGGATCATGAGAGTTGGAGCTTGTCCACTGTGTGGGGCATTGGCTACAAATTCGAGGTGCGCACAAGATGAGAGGCACGGTCTATACCAAGTTTATTATAGGATATATCCTGTTTGGTTTATTTGGCTTTTTGACAATCGCCATTCTGACCTCGGACTGGACCTTTGATCACCTTGCCAGAGAGAGGGCGCAGGAGCTATATAACGAAGCAAACTTAATTGCAAACCAATATGGAGCCGAATATTATAACAATCAAATGACACGCTCAGAGGTGTCCATTCAGCTTAAGGCGGTGGACACCTTTTTAAACGTTCCCATCTGGATGGTTGACACGGCTGGAAATATCATTATCAACACGAGGGATTCCTCTCTGACCACCGCCTCCATCCCTGATTTTGATCCTGCCTCCCTTGGCAGGAGCTTATATCAGATCGGCTACTATTATAATATGTTTTCAGAGGAAATGATCAGTGTCTCCGCGCCGATCACCTCCAACTTCCGCATACGAGGTTATATTATTATCCATTCCTCCATCCGCTCCCTAAAAGGAGCGAGGGATGCCCTGCTCAATATATCCTATTTTACCCTGCTGGTTATCTTTGTGCTGTCGCTTGTCTTTTTGGTTATCTTTACGGTCAGCATCTATCTGCCGCTCAAAAAAATCACAGCCGCCGCAAATGCCTATGCAGAGGGAAATCTAAAATATAAGCTGGTCTGCTACAGCAACGACGAGATGGGATACCTTGCCGCCACATTGAATTATATGGCACATGAACTAAATAAATCCGAAGAGTACCAAAAGACCTTTATCGCCAATGTATCGCACGATTTCCGTTCTCCTCTCACCTCCATCAAGGGCTATGTGGAGGCAATGAAGGATGGCACCATTCCCTACGAAATGCAGGAAAAATATCTGGATATTGTGATCTTTGAGACGGAACGGCTGCGCAAGCTTACCAGCAGCCTGCTAACCTTAAATTCCTACGATTCGCGCGCAGTGCTATTAGACATCAGCACTTTTGACATCAATCAGGTTATCAAAAATACTCTAGCCTCCTTCGAGGGAACCTGCGGCAAGAAAAAGATATCCTTTGTTTTAACTTTAGATGAAAAGATAAAGCTAGTCTCTGCGGATCTAGGAAAGATCCAGCAAGTTTTGTACAATTTAATTGACAATGCAGTGAAATTTAGCCATAATAACTCGTCCATTCGAATTACTGTAAGCGAGCGGAATGGAAAGGTATTTATATCTGTGAAGGATACAGGCATAGGAATTCCCAAGGATTCGATCGGAAAGATATGGGATCGGTTCTACAAAACCGATCTTTCCCGTGGAAAGGATAAAAAAGGCACCGGGCTTGGCCTTTCCATCACAAAGGAAATTATACAGAGTCATAACGAAAACATCGATGTTATCTCCACCGAAGGGGTTGGGACAGAATTTATCTTCTCGCTTCCCAAAGCGAAGAATTAAATTCCCCAAAGCCCCGCGGCTTAACTTAACGTGTGTCTGCCCCTACTTCCAGCTTAGCCGGTGCAGCTCCCCCTCTCTCTGCATATGTACAAAATCCTGCTGGCGCAATGCCTCATACAGCACAATCGCAACAGAATTTGACAGATTCAGAGAACGGATCTCCTCCCTCATCGGTATCCGCACCGCGCACTCCTGATGCTGTACCAACAGCTCCTCTGGAATTCCTGCACTTTCCTTCCCAAACATCAGGTAAGCAGAATCAGGATAGCGGACCTCCGCATAATTTCTCTTTGCCTTTGTCGTTGCCATAAATAACACCGCGCCCGGATTCCTTTGCTGAAAATCATCAAAATTCTCATATACACGAACATCCAGATCCTTCCAATAATCCAGACCGGCGCGTTTCAGCTCCTTCTCCTCCAAGCTGAATCCAAGCGGCTTAATCAGATGCAGCCTGCTTCCCGTCGCCACACAGGTCCTTCCAATATTTCCGGTATTTGCAGGAATCTCCGGCTCCAGCAGCACAATGTTCATCATCTCTGTTCTACCTCTAATTTCTTAATAAATCGTTCTAGTCTTTCCAGCGCCCGCTTTAGATCCTCCAAGGAATAGGCATATGATATTCTCAAAAATCCCTCTCCACAGGCTCCAAACGCCGTTCCGGGCACGATGGCAACCTTCTCCTCCATCAAAAGCCTTGTGGCAAATTCATCCGAGCTAAGTCCAAATTTTTGAATACTTGGGAATACATAAAACGCGCCGAAAGGCTCAAAGCATTGAAGCCCCATCTCCCGCAGCGCATGGACTAGATAGCGCCTTCTCTGATTATACGCCTCGCGCATTACCGCGATATCCTTATCGCCGTTTCTTAAAGCCTCCACTGCTGCATACTGGCTGTTGGTCGGCGCACACATAATGGCAAATTGATGAATCTTCAGTATCTGTTCCATAATTTCCGCCGGTCCTGCCGCGTAACCAAGCCGCCAGCCTGTCATAGCATACGCCTTGGAAAACCCATTGATCACAATGGTACGTTCCTTCATGCCCGGACATGCTGCTATGGATACATGCTCAGATTTATAAGTTAGCTCAGAATAAATCTCATCGGAAAGCACAAGAATATCCTTCTCCACCAAAACCTTAGATAATTCTAAAAGCTCCTCCCTCTCCATAATCGCCCCTGTTGGATTATTCGGAAAAGGAAAAACCAAAACCTTTGTTTTTGGTGTGATATGAGCAAGAAGCTGCTCTTTGGTAAGCCGAAATTCATTTTCCTCCTTTAGCTCAATTATCACTGGAGTGGCCCCGGCCAGCACAGCGCAAGGTAGATAGGAGACAAAACTTGGCTGTGGAATCAACACCTCATCACCAGGATTGATCACCGCGCGCAGCGCATTATCAATCGCCTCACTGCCTCCCACTGTCACGACAATTTCCTTCTTGCTGTCATAGCGGAGTCCAAGCCGCCTTTCCAGATAACCGCCAATCTCCTCCCGCAGCTCCTTAAGCCCTGCATTAGAAGTGTAGAAGGTTCTTCCCCTTTCCAGAGAATAGATTCCCTCCTCCCTGATATGCCATGGGGTATCAAAATCAGGTTCCCCCACACCAAGCGAGATCGCATCTTTCATCTCGCTCACAATATCAAAAAACTTTCGAATACCAGAAGGTTCTATCTTTATAATTTTATCTGACAAAAAATTTCTCAAGGTGTCACCAGCATCCTTTCCTCACGCACCGTATCCACCAGTACTGTTCCGTGATCCTTATATTTCTTTAATACAAAATGCGTCGCTGTGCTTAATATCGCATCCATAGGTGCAAGCTTATCCGAGACAAACTGCGCCACCTCACGCATGGTCTTTTCCTCAATAATAACGGTAAAATCAAAACCGCCAGACATTAGGTACACTGCATGAACCTCAGGAAATTTATAGATGCGCTCCGCAATCTTATCAAAACCCTGCCCTCTCTGCGGCGTCACTTTCACCTCTATAAGCGCCGTCACCTTCTCTTCGCTGGTGTTGTCCCAGTTAATCAACGTATGGTATCCGCAGATAACCTTTTCCTGCTCCATCGCAGCGATCTCTTCCGCCACAGCCTCCTCTGACTCGCCCAGCAAAACAGCAAGATCCTTCACTGCTATCCTGCTATTTTTCTCAATAACAGCCAATATTTTCTCTCTCATCCCTATCCCTCTTTTCCCTGATTTTTATTCTTCTTTTTCGCCAAACAGCCCATAATAATATGGCAGCTCCAAAAAACGCTTTTCCTCTCCATGAAACAGAACCCTGTCTCTTCCCTCCGTCAGCCTGCCTATCATCACAGCCGGAATTCCCTTTGCTTGCAGCTTCTGCCTTAAATGCTCTCCTTCCTTCGCTGCAATCAGCAAGCTTCCCGCTGAAGGGAGCTGATATGGATTCTTGTGAAGCAGCTCACAGATCTCAATGGTTTCCTGCTTCACAGGAATCGCGCCTGCATCCGCCTCCAAGCCAAGCCCCGCATCCTCGGCAAGCTCCCAGAGCGCGCCAAAGATGCCGCCCTCCTCTATCGGAAGCACAGCAGCGGCATGATGCTCCAAGGCAGTCTTTGCCTCTGGCACTGTGGAAATATGCTGAAAAAACGCCTGCACATGAGAGACAAACACCGGCGTAAAACGCTGAAGCAGCTCCTTCTCATAAATAGCGGCAAGCTGGATGGACGCCTCCATCGCAATCCATTTTGTTACAAGCAGATCCTGACCAGCATGCAGCACCTGATCATTATTCCGTTCTGGATCATCCCCCAAGGTTTGACCGGACAGGTATTCCTGCCCGGTCTGCTTTCGCGTTCCGATTCCATTCAATGTCAGATAAGGCAGCTTTACAGCCAAAGCAGCCTCTATTCTGCCGGGAAGCAGCGATACGCCAAGTCTCTTTGCCTCTTCCTCCAGCGCACCGATCAGATTCCTTAAATCTGGCTCTGTAAAATCTGTCGGGCACAAAAGCTGAAACTGGACTGCCACAGGCTCAGCGCCCATGGCGGCACAGCCATTCACCGCTCTGTGAAGAAGAATTCTTGCAGATAGATCGCTGCCCGATAAAAGGGAAGTGAGAAGGGCCGCCTCCGCAGTAACTGCCATGCCTCCCTCTTCCACAGACAGGATACTGCCAGCTCTTCCCAAACCGGCTCCTTGCCGTATCTCAGCTCTTCTGTTTTTTATTCTTTTCCGCACAGAACGCTTCCATACCGGCTCTGCTATTCTGCCCTCTCTCATCCTTCTGCCCTCTCTCATCCTTCTGCCCTCCTAGCCTACAGGCTGATCCCAAGGACCAGAAGGCCCCGGTGTATTTGACTGATAACCCGGTCCAGACTGCGAGTCTGGTCCCTGCTGAGATGAGACATCTGGCTGGGAATCCGGTCCCTGTTGAGACGGCATACTTGGCTGGGAACCCGGTCCAGACGGTGGTCCCTGCGGGGATGGTGTGCCAGACGGATTCTGCTGATTTTGATTATCTGGTGTGTCAGATGGATTTTGCTGATTTTGATTATCCGGCGTGCCAGATGGGTTCTGTTGATTGGAATTTTCTGGTACAACAGACGGATTTTGCTGATCGGAATTCTCTGGCGTGTTAGATGGATTCTGTTGATCCGATGGCTCTACCCCTGCTGGTACATTTTCTGTATTTTCCGGGTTCTCCGATGATGGGTCCTCCGAAACTGCTGTGCCCGGTCCCACCGATATATAATTTGGTGCCGGAGCATAATAACTCGAATTGACCTTTTCCTTTGAAACCTGAACACCATCCACATACACATATTTATACAGCTCTGCGCGGTAGCCTGTATGCGAGCTCTGTGTCACCTTTCTGGCGCCCTCAGGAAGCGATGGGTCCTCCTTTATCACATCTTCTGGCGGATTAATCACCTCTATCACCGTGTTTTTATACTCGACCTTTCTGTTGGCAGGACGCTCGTCCAAACCATAGATATTGAAGGTGACACGCTTATCTTTTGTATATCCCTCTATATAAATAGGCGCATTTGTATTATTGGTAAATACAAAATCCATCCCGCTGCTCTCCGCAATCGCTGCATCCGAAGAAAGCTGCACATAACCCACTGTCAGACCATGATTATACCGCTGATTCACTTCCAGTTCCGCCAGCAAAACAGAATTATAAAGGGTAGTAGACACCTGACAAACACCGCCGCCATAACTGTCCACAAGCATACCGCCCATATAAGATCCTGCCGGATAATATCCATTTTCTGCAGTAAAAGGAAGCATATGCTCAAGACAGGAAAATTTATCTCCCGGCATCAGCACAGAACCATTTATTTTCGCTACAGCCGCATCAATATTTTTACATCTGGAGCTTCCTGAGGAGGTGTAGGAGGTCGTAAACTCTGCCATCGGCGTAGATTGAATCTTTGCGCACTCCGCCGCTGTCACTCTTGGATTCTGCACAGCCCCCACAAGAGGTATCGTACAATCCTCATAATTCCAGCTATCAAGCAGATAATTCTTCACCGCTACAATAGACGCTTCCATATCCACTGTGCTTCCCACCTGCTCTGGCGTAATGGAAAAGCCCTGTTCTGTCTTCTGCACTACCGCGTCCACTGCCGGACTTTCCAGCGCCTCAAGATTGGACTCAATCCATGCCCTTATCTTTGCATCATCCACAGCAATTTCCAGATCTAATGACGTCTCTGTATAGGCAAGGTCCTTCTTCACCTTATATCTACGAATTACATTCCCTGATTTGCCCATCTGATCAATCTTATCAAAGACATCAGGATTTGCCCATGACAGTCCTACCTCTGCCATCGAAGCTTCTATCCTTTTCTCGCTGCTTCCCTCCAAAGCAAGCGTGATCTTTTTCGCCTGAAGCTCTTCCATATAAGCTTCCACTGCTGCCTTTGCTTCCTCCTTCGTCATGCCGCCGACCTCTACCGGTCCAACCTTCACACCATCATACACAACGGGCTCTGACGCCTCTGACGTCTCCGCTGCATATGCCGGACATATTGTCGTTCCCGTCACCGCCGTTACACTCAGCACGACGGAAGCTACCATTGCGTAAGCATGATTCCTTTTCATACCCTTCCTCCATACTCTCTACTTCAAAACTATCACTATCATTTGGCATCTTCCTATACAACCAGTTGACGCCGCAGCGGATTTCCGCTATACTTTATTGTAATGCACCTAACAGAACCGGAAGGACCATGGAAATAACCAGCAGAATAATAATTACTGCGGAAATAATCTTTCTGGTTTTGGAATTATTAAAATTCACATTATCACCCCTTTCATGATTGGAGAAACAACTATGCGCTTTCCATCACTTTTTGCAATTTTTGTCACATTTTTACTTTGGCTGTCCTACGAGCTGCGAAAAGCCAAAAAACTTGACGCAGCTTCTTCCGCTTCCTTCTGGCAGCGCGAGGCACAAGCCGACAACGTCCGCCGACAATCATTGGACAATCTTGATTATATCACAATTCCATTAGATTCCCTACCCTTTTTTTATGGAATTGATGAAAAACTTGATGAGCTGCAAAAAAATGTAACCGATCTCGCTCCCTGCACCATTGTAAACCTGAGCAACTACACCAACACGGAGCTAAAGCTCATGTATGGCCCCGCCAACCTTCCCGCCCTTACAGAATACGATCAAAATTTTACTAGGTTGGCGCGCACTCTATACCAATGGGGAAATAGATTCGCAGAGATCGGGCGCGACAACGAGGCTATCCAAGTTCTTGAATACGCCGTTTCGATAAAAAGCGATGTCACAGCCGGATATCTGCTTCTGGGAAAGCTTTACCAAAAAAAGGGAACCCCGCAGAAGATTGACTCTCTTATCGCTGCTGCCTCCTCCCTGAACACCCTTCTCAAAGACAGCTTGATACAGCAGCTAAAAACCTTACGCCTTTAATTGCGGAACGATACCCTCTTATCCAGAAAAATTCCCCGGCGTTTTATTCAACATTCTGCCATGCATAAGGATAATTTTATCAATCTGTCTCGACGCCTCACTCTTAGAGAGAGTCCCACCATTTGTGAGAGCCGCCATCTCTATCTCTGGTAAACCATGGTAGGACACGAGCGCTTTCAGATATCGTAGCTGTGCCGCCGTAGCTGGGCTATCCTTTTTTATGCGGCAGTACAGCGGCGCAGGGCAAAAAAGCTTCATCTCTTCTTCGCCGTCGTACTCTTCCATTTTAAGACGACAGTAGAGTTGAAAGGCCGCTACCGCATCATTTTTTGCCCGATGCGCATGATTGTTTTCTATCTGATAATAACGGCACAGGCTGATCAAACTGCGATCTTCCAGATCAGGGAGCAGTCTTCTTGCAATATGCAGCGTATCAATCCCCTTCCTTACAAATTTTTCCCCAATAAGCACCATATTTTTCTTAAGAAACCCATAATCAAAAGAAATATTGTGTCCAAGCAGCACATCCTGCCCAGCAAAATCCAAAAAAGCCCTCAAAGCATGTTCCACATTTGGCGCTTCAACAAGCATAGAATCCGTGATCCCTGTCAATTCGGTAATAAAACTGCTTAACTTCCTTTCCGGCTGAACAAACGTCTCAAACTCTTCTTCTATCCGCCCGGCTCTGACACGCACTGCCCCAATCTCTATTATGCTCTCGGTGCCCGGATTCAGTCCTGTCGTCTCAATATCCACTGCAACAAAATCCTCTATGCTAAATTCCGGCATATGCATACAACTCTCCTTTCTGCAATTCTGTCACCGCCGCTGCATAATGCAAGGGATCTCTATTTTTGTAATCAAATAGAAGAAATACCTCCTGCTCATTCTCTGTCAACGGATTATAACGAAAATACGCAAGCTGTGTCAACCTTGCAAGCTGCTTTCCATCACACCCCGCATAATCCGGCAGATAATGGTGCAACCTTGCCTCCGCCCTGTAAAACGCCGCCTTTTCTTTCTTATATTGTTCCATACCCTCCGCAAAATCCAGCTTGCTCTTCCAGTTCTCCCTCAGATACAGATCCAAACACAGGCACTCCCGAAATCGCTCTATTTCCTCATCTGTCATCCATCTCCCTGCAAATGCAAGCAAAATCTCATATCGCTCCAACCGATTCTGTTTTCTGTCCGTCAATCCTTCCTGTCTGTAATATTCTGCCATAGCATCATACATATCATACGGCGTTTTAAAATATGGAAGTAATTTTCGCATACTAACCATAAACTGCGCACTATTATAATATACCTCCACCATTTCCTCCACACCCTTCAGCCGCAAAAGCTCCTTATAACTTATCCATTTTGTATACAGTACCTCATAAGTTGGCATGCTGCGATATACCATGCCATAATGCTCTGCCTCCTCCGCCATATAGGTTCCCGGCAACACCTTCAAAAAACCAAGTTGAAGCTGATCCGGCTCCATCTGATAAATCACATTAAAAGATTGGCAGAAGCTTCTATAATCCTCAAAAGGAAGCCCCGCAATCAGATCCAGATGAATATGAATGTTTTTGCTGCCGCGCAATCTCTCCACTACATATTGGATCTTATCAAGCCTCATTGTACGGTGAATTTCTTTAAGCGTATAACTGTTTGCCGACTGAACCCCTATCTCAAGCTGCACAAGTCCCCGCCTCATCTTCCCCAGCAGCAAAAGCTCCTCCTCATCCAATAAATCAGCCGCTATCTCAAAATGAAAGTTTGTGATCCCATTATCATGTTCGAGCAGATAGCTCCAGATACCCACCGCATGTTCCTTCCACACATTAAAGGTACGATCAACAAATTTTACCTGCTTCACCCGCTGGTCCAGAAAAAACTGCAATTCCCTTTTCACCATGGAAAGATCCCGAAACCGAAGCTTTTTATCCACCGACGAAAGACAATAACTGCACGAAAATGGACATCCTCTGCTGCTCTCATAATATACAATGCGATTTGTAAAATCTGTCATATCCTCATAGGGAAACGGCACCTCTGAAAGACCCACCGGCTCTCCCATTTGTGTATAAAAGATTCTCTTCCCATCACGGCAGACTAGATTTTGGACTGCGCTAAGCTCCCTGTTCCCTCTAATATAATGTTCAAGCAGCTGCAAAAAGGTTCTCTCTCCCTCACCTACCATAATCCCGCTCAGACAAGGATGCCTATTAAGGAGCTGTTCTGCCCGATAGGACGCCTCTGGTCCGCCTAACCAAAACTTCGTATCAGGAAGCACCTTGCACAGCTCGTCCACCAACTGCTCGATCAGCACAATATTCCAAATATAACAAGAAAACGCCACCGCATCTGGCGCGCGCCGAAACATATCTTCCAGAATATGATCGGCAGTATCATTGATGGTATACTCCGCCAGCTCAATATTTTCTTTAAAATCTCGGCAATATGCCCTCAGATCATAGATTGCCAGATTGGAATGAATATATTTGGCATTGACTGCGACCAACAAAAATTTCATAATACCTCCCAGTGTTATATCTACACTTTTCCATAGTATCCAAAGTAT
>CAMWWW010000026.1 GCA_947178015.1 uncultured Clostridia bacterium | reverse complement strand
TTCCAGAAGGGTATTGGAATATCGTCGTTCTTAAAACCACAAAAAAGAGCAGCGGCAGAAAGAATTATTGTAATCTGATTGACAAGGAGGCGGTGCAGTTTTTTCTTGATACGGTCTATCAGCCTCACTGGGAACATTATAAGGAGCTATTTGGATCGGTGTTTGCTGGATTCTTCTCTGACGAACCGGAGTTTGGCAATACATTGGGCGAATATCCCGACTCTGGGATTGGACAACCCACCATGACTCTGCCGTGGTGTGAGGAGCTTCGGGAATGGACAGATCAGGTGTGGGGACATAAGAAAACGATATATCTTGCAGCACTTTGGTACAAGCTTACTATGGAGTCTGAGGAACAGAGTGGTGATATCAGCAGCAGAGCGCGCTACGAATATATGAATATGGTCACAGATCTGTACGGAAAGAATTTTTGCGGTCAGGTGGGAGAATGGTGTGACAGCCATGGTATAGAGTATATTGGGCATGTAATTGAGGATAACGGCAATCATGCAAGAACTGGCTATGGAGCGGGACATTTTTTTAAAGCGCTGTGGGGACAGCAGATGTCAGGAATTGATGTGGTGCTGCAACAGATTCGCCCCGGTTATGACGACAGACATTTTTACCATATTGGCGGCAAAAATACATATAATGGCACATTTTTTCATTATGGGCTGGCTAAGATGGGAAGCTCGTTGGCGCATTTGGATCAGAAGAAGCGGGGCAGAACCATGTGCGAGGTCTATGGCGCCTACGGCTGGTGTGAGGGGCTTAAATTGATGAAATGGCTGGCAGATCATATGTTGGTTCGCGGTGTGAATTGGTTTGTCCCGCACGCCTTTACGCCGGCAGAATTTCCCGATCCAGACTGCCCGCCACATTTCTATGCACAGGGAAAGAATCCGCAGTTTCCATGGTTTCGGAATTTGATGGAATATATCAATAGAATGAGTCATCTGTTAAATGGCGGAGAGCCAGTGGTGAAAATTGCAGTTTTATACACCGCAGAGCTTCAGTGGATCGGATGCTGCGAACCTTTTGAGGAAATAGGGAAGCTTCTGCTGCGTAATCAGATTGATTATGAGGTCGTGCCGATTGGACTTTTGGAGACAGGAATAGTGGAGGATGGCAGCCAAAAGCTTTGCATTGGAAGCGCAGCGTATTCAGCGTTGCTTGTGCCGGAATGTGAAGCTGTTCCATCAGAATTGATGGATTGGATTACAAAAGCCTGCAAAAAGGGGCTGACGGTTTTATTTGCAGGAGCAAAGCCTTCTATTATAAAATCAGAATGGGCGCAGGCGGAACAGTTTGCCGGCTGGAGGGATCGGGTGCCTGCCGAGATGGAGGCGTGTAGAGAGGGGCAGAGGGAAGAAGCAAGAGAGCCTTTGTTTTTGGAGGGAAATCGAGCGCTTTTGTTACATATGCTAGAGGATATTGGCGTTAGGGAGATTCGATGCACTAAGCCACAACCATGGCTTCGCTGTTATCATTATCGCCATATAGAGAAAGGCGGTTATCAGGATTTTTACCTCTTCTTTCAGGAGGCGTCCTATCAGACGTTGGAAGAGTGGATTACAGTAGAAGGAGCAGGGGCTTCTGTCTATTGGTATGACGGC
Source organism: uncultured Clostridia bacterium (assembly GCA_947178015.1). Taxonomy (GTDB): domain Bacteria; phylum Bacillota; class Clostridia; order Lachnospirales; family Lachnospiraceae; genus RGIG8607. The sequence continues at coordinate 11,553 of CAMWWW010000026.1, read as the reverse complement.
TGGGATAATTGCCTAAAGCCAGTGGAAAAGGATAAGCACGGCAGGATATGTTTGTCTCTATTTCCCTATGAGACGCGGATGCTTTGTGTGGAAGGAGAGAACGGCAAAGCAGAAAAAACGGCAGAGATAGACGTGCCATCGGCAATCACTATAAAAAAGAAGACGCTAGAAGGTTGGCGATGGAGAAGCGTAAAGGGGGATTGGCGGATCGCACTGCGCAGTTATGAGGAGAAGGATTTTGGCAGATCATGGATACAAAAGAGGCTGGGAAATATAACGGCGCCAGACGGATGGCATGATTTTTCTGGCACAATACGATATGAAATAGAATGGATCTGGGATGTAGAAAAAGAAGGTGACAGGGCGATGCTGGATTGTGGAGCTGTATTTGAGACGATGGAGGTATGGCTCAATGGCAGGAAACAGGCGGTTAGAATTGCTCCGCCATATTGTGTTTTCTTGCAGGGGCTGGTTGGCGGCAGCAATCATCTGGTTATTTATGTTACTAACACATTGGTGCATAAGCTGCGGGACAGATTCTCGACGACGATGCCCATAGAAGCGAGTGGATTGTTGGGGCCGGTCAGGATAGCAGGTTGCCGTAAGACAATATAGGGAGGTATGGTTATGCGTAAAAAAATATTGGTAGGTCTTCTTTTTTCCTGTTTTCTTTGTTTTTATTTTGCATCTGTTTCTGTAGATGCTTCATCAGGAAGCTCTGAGGATACACAGACTGTGGATGAGTTTTTGATAGAGATGGGCATGACGCAGGAGGAGCTTGATGCGCTGGACGATGACATTAAACTCTATATGGCAGAGAAGCTAAAAAACTCCGGCATGGAAGGATGGGAGTACATTCCGGGAGTGGATCCAATTTATATTCCAGAGCAGGACCGAACGGCAAATTTATTTATGGGGCTGCATCTAAACGCATGGGACGCCGCTCCCGTACAGTCTGAGCTGATTGTAAATTTTCTTCAAAAGTCTGGATCAAAGCTTGAGGATATGAAAGAGAAACTGGACTGTAAAGTTTACCGTTTTACCTCGGAGGAATATGGGGATCATGTGTGTTGGACGATTTTGGATCTGGCAAGCGTGCAAGAGCTCAAGGTTAGTAAGAAGGATACCTTATGTCTCGATGCAAGTGATTTTACGTTTGCAAGGGACGCGATAGAAGGTGAGCTTTGGACAAGAAACACTGCGGAGGAGGAGTGGGAGCGCAAGAAATATATCAGTGCTTCGGCTGGAAAAGAACATGTGGTGGAATTGTCGGGAAAAGAGTGGAGGACGCAGGAAAAATATTTTCGAATTATGTTGTGTGTAAAGGCTGGTGTGATACAGCAGGACACGGACAAGCTGCCGGTCTATTATGTGGATTATGTAAATGTTGTGCCTGCATTTCCATTTGGTGTTCTCTGGTGTGCGGGAGCGGTTTGTCTCGCGGCGCTTGTCTTATTTATAGGGAACCGAATCAGAAAAGGAAGTAAGATAAATAAGCCCTTTCGGGCGGTGGCAGAAAGAGGATACCAGATAGGAAAATAACCTATCGATCTAGTTTCGGAAATGGTCTGCATAGAAAGGAAGGGGAGTTTATGTATTATACCTGTAAGGAATATTATGAAAGAAAGTTTGATTCGGTTAAGCGTGAATTTGCTTTTTCGGCAGTGACGCAAAAGGAGCATCAGCTATGGCGCGAGGCGGCAAGGGAACGGCTTATAGCTTTGACTGGCATGGATCAGTGCGTGAGAACAGAAGCAAAGGCAGAATGTAAACAGCGCGCACAAAGGGAAGGGTATGTGGAAGAGTATTGGCTGATGCAGACGGAGCCGGGAGTGGATATGCCGTTTTATTTTCTAAAGCCGGGGAATGGTGAACAGACAGGACGCCCACTGGTATTGAATCCACATGGGCATGGAGGCGGCAAGGATAGAGTGTATAGAGAATGGTTCGCCGTGGAGCTTGCCAGAAAGGGATACTGCGTGGCGTGCCCAGATGAGAGGGGCAGCGGGGAGCGGAGAGAGCAGTGGCAGCAGGGAGAAGAGGAGGAAAAACGCCGCATGAATTCTCACCGCGAAATCCAGCAGATGATACTAGGTTTTGGACAATGCATGATCGGTCTTGCCGTATGGGATTTGATGCGTCTTTTGGATGAAATATCGGGCTGGGATTGTGTGGACAAGGAGCGTATTGCCTGCGCCGGCATGAGCGGAGGCGGGCAGCAGACGGTGTGGCTGACCGCGATGGACGACAGAATTAAGGCAGCGATCACAAGCGGCTATTTCTATGGTTTTAAGGATTCGCTTGTCAGTCTTCCGGGAAATTGTGCATGCAATTTTGTTCCAAATATGTGGCGCACCATGGATATGGGGGATATGGGGGCTATGATAGCGCCGCGGTATTTTTTTGTGGAGAGTGGAGAGAAAGACCATCTGGAGGGAGCAAGAGGGCTTGCGAATGTTTATCCACAGGTGGAGACGGCAAGAAAGGCATACATTCTCTATGGGGCGGAGGAGAATCTGCAACATTCTATTCATGATGGAGGACACGAGTGGCGCGGAAAGGGAATGATGGAGTTTTTGGAGAATAGCCTAAAAGTAGAGAGAATTACTTTGTGATATTCGTATGTTTTCAATAAAATTGTGTAAATTTTGCTGGTATTTGTGATAAGGGTATGCTATAATGGTGTAATGTCAAGGTGAAAATGGACATAGTACGTGTAAACATTGTCTGTTAGAATCGCCAAAAGTAAGGAGGAAGAATAGAAAAATGAGTTTACAGGTTGAAAAATTAGAGAAGAATATGGCAAAGCTGACCATTGAAGCTTCTCCAGAAGAACTTGAGAAAGCGATTCAAGAAGCATACTTGAAAAATAAAAGCAAAATCAACGTTCCGGGATTTAGAAAAGGCAAGGTTCCGCGTGCTATGATAGAGAAGATGTATGGAGCCGGCATTTTTTACGAGGATGCGGCTAATGCCATGATTCCTAATGCATATGCAAATGCAGTGGAGGAAAGCGGTTTGGAGATCGTATCCCAGCCAAAGATTGACGTAGTACAGATAGAGAAGGGACAGCCTTTTATCTTTACCGCCGAGGTGGCGGTGAGACCAGAGGTGACTCTTGGACAGTACAAGGGCATTGAGGTGGAGAAAAAGGATACACAGGCTACAGAGGATGAGGTGGCTCAGGAAATAGATAGAGTGAGAAATCAGAACGCGAGGACACTTGCTGTGGAGAACAGGACGATCCAGAGCGGGGATATGACCGTTATTGATTTTGAAGGCTTTGTGGACGGCGAGGCATTTGCCGGCGGCAAGGGAGAGAATTATGATCTGACGATTGGGTCAGGTGCGTTTATACCGGGCTTTGAGGATCAGCTTATCGGCGCCGAGATCGGCAAGGAGATCGAGATTTCTGTCACCTTCCCGGAGGATTATCATGCGGAGGAGCTTAAGGGCAAGCCTGCTGTGTTTAAGGTGACAGTAAAATCTGCCAGAATGAAGGAGCTTCCAGAGTTGGATGACGAGTTCGCTCAGGATGTATCAGATTTTGATACTTTGGAGGAGTATCGGGCAGATGTGAAGGCCAAGCTTACAGAGAAGAAAGAGAAGGAAGCTGCATCGGAGAAGGAAACGGCCGTGATCGATAAGATTATTGAAAATGCGCAGATGGATATTCCTGAGCCGATGATAGAGTATCAGGTAATGCATATGGCAGATGATTTTGCAAGAAGAATTCAGCAGCAGGGGCTTACGGTGGAGCAGTATTTCCAATTTACAGGATTAAGTGCGGATAAACTGTTTGAGCAGTTTAGGCCAAATGCGCTGAAACGAATCCAGAGTCGTTTGGTGTTAGAGGCGATCGCGGAGGCAGAGTCGATTGAGGCGACACAGGAGGATCTGGACAAAGAGTACGAGAAGGTGGCTTCTGCTTATAAGATGGAAGTTGAGAAGGCAAAGGAGATTGTCGGTGAGAAGGGTGCTGAGGATATGAAGAAAGATATTCGGGTACAGAAGGCAGTTGACTTTGTAGTGGCAGAGGCAGTTGAGAAGATTGCAGTGTCCGAGGAAGCGGACAGTTAGGAGCAGGAATGAGTTTAATACCTTATGTTGTTGAACAGACGAGCAGGGGCGAGCGTTCCTATGATATATTTTCAAGGTTATTGAAGGATCGCATTATATTTCTGGGAGAAGAGGTGAATGACACGACAGCGGGGCTGGTTGTGGCACAGCTTCTGTTTCTGGAGGCGGAGGACCCGGCAAAGGATATTCACTTCTATATTAATAGTCCCGGAGGCTCCGTGACAGCCGGCATGGCGATCTATGATACCATGAATTTTGTGAAATGTGATGTATCCACAACCTGTATAGGTATGGCGGCAAGTATGGGTGCATTTTTGCTGGCAGGCGGCAAGAAGGGCAAGCGCTTTGCTCTTCCTAATGCGGAGATTATGATTCATCAGCCGTCTGGTGGAGCGAAGGGGCAGGCGACAGATATTAAGATTGTGTCGGATCATATTATTAAGACCAGAAAGAAGCTCAACGAGATACTGGCAGCTAACACAGGGCAGCCATTAGCTACAGTCGAGGTAGACACAGAGCGCGACAATTATATGGATGCAGAGCAGGCGAAAGCCTACGGCATCATTGATAACATTATTACAAGCAAGTAAGCTATGCAGAGAAAGCCGCCGCCTGCCATATGGCGGCGTTTTTCTCCGTTATGGATGGGTTAAAATTTAGGAAAGGAATCGGATGGAATGGCAGGAAGAATGGATGACAAAAAGCTTCGTTGCTCCTTTTGCAATAAAACACAGGATCAGGTAAGAAAACTGATCGCCGGACCAAATGGAGCGTATATCTGTGATGAATGTGTTGACATTTGTTCGGAGATTATAGAGGAAGAGATGGAAGAGACTGCTGAGGAAAATCATCAGATTAATCTGCTTAAACCCAGAGAGATCAAGGCTTTTTTGGATGAGTATGTCATTGGGCAGGATGAGGCGAAGAAGGTGCTGTCCGTTGCGGTATACAATCATTATAAGAGAATTATTTCTGGGCAAAGTCTGGATGTAGAGATACAGAAGAGCAATATCCTGATGGTGGGGCCTACCGGCTCCGGCAAGACCTTTTTGGCGCAGACATTGGCGAAGCTTCTTAATGTACCATTTGCGATAGCAGATGCTACTACATTGACGGAAGCCGGGTATGTGGGCGAGGATGTGGAAAATATACTGCTCAAGGTAATTCAGGCAGCAGATGGAGAGATTGAGCGCGCAGAGTACGGCATTATCTATATTGATGAGATCGACAAGATCACAAAGAAGGCGGAGAATGTGTCCATCACGCGCGATGTGTCCGGCGAGGGTGTACAGCAGGCATTGCTGAAGATTTTGGAGGGCACGCTTGCCTCCGTTCCCCCACAGGGAGGAAGAAAGCATCCGCAGCAGGAGCTTATTCCGATTGACACCACGAATATTTTATTTATCTGCGGCGGAGCGTTTGATGGGTTGGAGAAGATTATCGAGTCAAGGATGGATCAAAAATCCATTGGTTTTAACGTAGATAAGGAGCTGCGCAAGGAGAAGCGGATTGATGAGCTGCTTCATAATGTAATGCCGCAGGATCTGGTAAAGTTTGGTTTGATTCCAGAGTTTGTAGGGCGTGTGCCGGTTACGGTCACTCTGGATCTGCTGGATGAAAAGGCGTTGATACGGATACTCAAGGAACCGAAAAATGCGATTATCAAACAGTATCGAAAGCTGTTTGAGCTGGATGAGGTAGAGCTTGAATTTACCGATGAGGCGGTGGAATTGATTGCAAAGCAGGCGATCGAGAGAAAGACGGGTGCAAGAGGACTTCGCTCGATTCTTGAGAAAGCGCTGATGGATGTGATGTTTGACATTCCGTCCGATGATACGATTGGGCGGTGCATTATCACAAAAGAAACGGTGGAGGGAAAGGCAAAGCCGAAAATAATTTACAGAGACGACAAAAAGCAGATGGCACATGGGCTCCATGGCAAAGGAGCAGGTGAGATTGCATAGCAGGAGCAGACATATGGTAAAAGAACAACTGACCTTGCCGGTGATTGCGCTGAGAGGTATGACCATACTTCCGGGTATGGCAGTGCATTTTGACGTCAGCCGGGAGAAATCAGTCAATGCGCTGGAACAGGCTATGGTGCTGGACCAGAAGATATTTTTAGTTACTCAGAGAAATCCAGAGGAGGAGAATCCTTCTCTGGATGATTTATATCACATGGGAGTTATCGCGCAGATTAAACAGATCATTAAGCTGCAAAATCGCGTGATCCGTGTGCTGGTGGAGGGGCAGGAGCGGGCGCAGCTTGAGGAATTTGTGCAGGAGGAGGGCTATCTGCTGGGCAGACTCTCCCTGCCAGAACAGGAGCAGGAGCCGGAAAATACAATAAAGGAAGCGATGCTGCGCGTGATCCGAGAGCTTCTTATGCGCTACAGCAGTGTGAACACAAAGCTGAACAAGGAGACGATAAGGCTGTTGGCGGAAACGCAGGATCTGGGTTATATGTTAGATCAGATTGCGAACAATATGCCGCTCTCCTATGAGAAAAAGCAGAGGCTGCTGGAGGCCTATGATCTTTCAGAGCGTTATGAGGAGATAGCAGTGATCCTCAACAACGAAATAGAGGTTTTCCGCATCCGCAGAGAGTTTCAGGAGGAAGTCAGGAAACGGATTGATCAAAATCAGAAAGAATATATTCTTCGTGAGCAGATGAAGTTGATCCGAAGAGAGCTGGGGGAAGACGATTCTCTGTCGGACGCCGATCGCTATCAGGAGGAGCTGTCAAAGCTGCGCGCGGAGAAAGAGGTTAAGGAGAAGATCAAGAAGGAAATTGACAGATTTCGAAGTATGGCTCCCAACAACTCAGAATCTGCTGTGGCGCGCACCTATATTGAAACCTTGTTGGAGATGCCTTGGAATAAGGTTACAAGAGATAAAAAGGATCTGGATGAGGCAGAGCGCATCCTGAATGAAGATCATTACGGGCTTGTGAAGGTGAAGGAGCGCATCCTAGAATTTCTTGCCGTTCGTGTGTGGAATCAAAAGGGGGACAGTCCGATTATCTGTCTTGCAGGACCTCCCGGAACAGGAAAAACCTCGATCGCAAAATCTGTGGCAAAGGCGCTTGGAAAGGAATATGTTCGAATCAGCCTTGGAGGTGTCAGGGATGAGGCGGAGATCAGAGGACACCGAAGAACCTATGTAGGTGCAATGCCGGGAAGAATTGCCGCAGGGCTTAAAAATGCGGGGGTGAAAAATCCTCTGATGCTGTTGGATGAGATTGATAAGGTCAGCAGCGATTATAAGGGAGATACCTCGGCAGCATTGTTGGAGGTGTTGGACTCTGAGCAGAATTCCAAGTTCCGCGATCATTACATTGAGATCCCTTTAGATTTATCTCAGGTGTTGTTTATCACGACGGCGAACTCTATACAAGATATTCCCCGTCCGCTGCTCGATCGCATGGAGGTTATCGAGATTACCAGCTACACGGAGAATGAAAAGGCTCATATCGCAAAAGAGCATTTAATAGAAAAGCAAAGAAAAAAGCATGGTCTGACTAAAGAGCAGTTAAGCTTTTCCAATAAGGCGGTAGAAAAACTGATTCACAGTTATACAAGAGAAGCAGGCGTGCGCAGCCTAGAGAGAAAAATTGGAGAGATCTGCAGAAAAGCAGTTAGAGAACTGATGAAAAATACAGAGGGCCATATTCGAATCACAGAGGGAAATCTAAAGAAATACCTTGGAAAAGAGCTCTATGTCTTTGATGTGGCGAACGAGGCGGATGAGGTTGGGATTGTGAGAGGGCTTGCTTGGACGAGCGTCGGGGGCGATACCCTTCAGATTGAAGTGAATGTGATGCCGGGCAAAGGAGATATTAAGCTGACAGGTAAGCTCGGTGATGTGATGAAGGAATCCGCGCAGGCAGGCATCAGCTATATCCGATCTGTGGCGTCCAAATATGGCTTGTCGAAGGATTATTTTGAAAAGCATGATATCCATATTCATATTCCAGAGGGCGCTGTGCCAAAGGATGGACCGTCGGCAGGCATCACAATGGCGACAGCCATGTTGTCCGCTGTCACCAAAAAGCCGGTGCGCGCAGATGTCGCGATGACAGGAGAGATCACGCTGCGCGGAAGAGTGCTTCCCATCGGAGGTTTAAAGGAGAAGATTCTGGCGGCAAAGCAGGCGAACATTAAGACGGTGCTTGTGCCGGAGAAAAACCGCCGCGATATTGCAGAGATCTCACAGGAGATACTTCGCGGAGTCGATATTGTCTATGTCGATACCATGGAGCAGGTGCTTGAGCGAGCGATAAAGAAGTAAGGTAGGAAGAGCATGGTTATAAAAAGCGTAAATTTGGATTTTGTGTGCGGCGTGACAAGCAAGCTGCCGGATACGGCATTGCCAGAGATTGCCTTTGCCGGAAGGTCGAATGTGGGAAAATCATCCTTGATTAATGGGTTGATGAATCGCAAGGCATATGCAAGAACCTCGGCGCAGCCGGGCAAGACGCAGACCATCAATTTTTATAATATCAATGAAAGCCTGTACTATGTGGATCTGCCCGGCTATGGCTACGCGAAGGTGCCGCAGAAGGAGCGGGAGAGATGGGGCAGAATGATAGAGAACTATCTGCATACCTCAAAAAGGCTTCAGGCAGTGTTCCTCTTGGTTGACATTCGCCATGAGCCGTCGGAAAATGACAAGCTGATGTATCAATGGATCACAGACAGCGGTTTTCAGCCGATTCTAATAGCGACAAAGCTCGATAAAATAAAGCGAAGTCAAGTAGAAAAACAACGAAAACTGATTCGTCAGGCGCTGGGGGCAGAGAAAAGCGCTCTTATCATTCCCTATTCCTCCGAGACAAAGCAGGGCAGAGAAGAAGTGTGGGAGTTGATAGAGAAAGTGGTTGGAACAGAAGATAAGGAAAACCGTCATTAACGTTAGATTGCCGCTAGGCAGACCATCTGATGGTCAGTGCAAAAAATAGAGGATTCACACAGCAATTTGTGTCTGTGCGCTGCTTGTCACAAAGTTGCTTTCTATGCAAAAAGCAGCGCAGAAATGAGGATTAAAATGAAAAAGACAGTGATTGTTACAGATAGTAACAGTGGAATTACGCAGGAGCAGGGAGCAGCTTTGGGAATAGAGATCCTGCCCATGCCATTTTATATTAAGGAAGAGCTATTTTTTGAGGGCATTACATTAACGCAGGAAGAATTCTATAAAAGGCTTGAGGAGGATGTGCCGATCTCCACGTCCCAGCCGTCGCCGGGTGATGTGATGGCGCTGTGGGATAAGCTTCTAAAGGAATACGACGAGATCGTGCATATTCCAATGTCGAAGGGATTGAGCAGCTCCTGCGGGACAGCACAGCTTTTGGCGCAGGATTATGAGGGCAAGGTCTTCGTCGTTGACAACCAGCGTGTTTCCGTGACACAGCGTCAGTCTGTGCTGGATGCAAAAGAGCTTGCGGACAGTGGAAAAACAGCGGCAGAGATCAAGAGAATACTGGAAGAATGTAAAATGGAATCCAGCATCTACATCACGCTGGAAACCTTAAAATACCTGAAAAAAGGCGGAAGAATCACGCCGGCGGCAGCCGCGCTGGGAACACTATTGAATTTAAAGCCAGTGTTGCAGATTCAGGGCGAGAAGCTTGACGCTTTCGCAAAGGCGAGAGGAAAGAAGCAGGCAAAGAAGATTATGATAGAGGCGATGAAGCGGGATCTGGAAAACCGCTTTGCCGATGCAGTAGGAGCAGAGGGGATGCATCTGGAGGCCGCCTATGCAGGAAATGAGGAGGAAGCCAACCAGTGGAAGGCAGAGCTGGAAGAAGCCTTCGCAGGCTATGAGATCCACATGGACCCGCTGTCTTTGAGTGTTGCCTGCCATATTGGACCCGGTGCGCTCGCGGTGGCGTGCAGCAGAGCTATAAAAAAATAGCTTCAGAAAAAAGGAAAAATCACGAAAGAAGGGATTATGAAAATGAAAGGATTAAACAACAAGTGGATGCGCGCTGCAATTCCTGCGCTTCTTCTGCATTGCAGTATTGGAACCGTATACTGCTGGTCGCTGGTCAAGGGGGATATCGCCGCATATATTGGGCGCTCAAATGGAGAGGTGGAGTGGGCATTTAGTCTCGCGATCTTTTTCCTTGGAATGTCGGCGGCATTTGCGGGGGACATTGTTGAAAGAGACATTAGAAAATCGTCGCTGATTGCGGCAATCTTTTTTGCGGCAGGTCTTGTCGTGACCGGGCTGTCCATCAAGATGAAATCGCTGATCGGGATTTATCTGGGATATGGTGTGATCATGGGAATTGGCCTTGGCATCGGCTATCTTTCCCCAGTAAAGACGCTGATGCTCTGGTTTGAGGATCAAAAAGGGCTTGCGACAGGCCTTGCAGTGGCGGGCTTTGGCCTTGCCAAGGTAATAGCCAGCCCAGTTATGACAGCACTTCAGGGTTCCGTAGGGCTTAGCAATATGTTTTATATTTTGGCAGCCATATACTTTATTATGATGATAGGAGGGCACATCCTTTTAAGAAAGCCGGAGGGCTGGGCAGAAAACCATGGCAAATCTGACTTTAAGTCACTTTCCATGTTTAAGAACATAACCTTTATCGGTATTTGGCTGATGGTGTATATTAATATTAGCTGCGGTCTGGCGCTGATCTCTCAGGAAAAAGATATTATGAAGGCGGTGGGCATATCTGTGGCAACCATAGGTGTGATTTCTTCTGTGACGGCAGTGTTTAATGCAGGGGGAAGGCTGGGATATTCTGCTTTATCAGATAGATTTAAGAATAGAGATAGGATCTACAAGATTTTGTTTATTTTGTCCATTGTGGTGACAGGGGTAGCTGTGCTGACACAAGCGATTGATAACAAGATTGTGCCAATTATTATTATACTGCTTTGTGTGATCAATTCTACTTACGGCGGAGGATTCAGCAATCTTCCCACGGTACTCTCAGAGCATTTTGGAATGAAGAATATCAGCAAGATACATGGTTTGGGATTGTCAGCATGGGCGATGGCAGGATTGACAGGCAATCAAGTAAGCAATCTGATTGTATCTAAGACAGGGTCTTATACAAATGTGTTGTATGTTATATTGGTGTTCTATATTATAGCGCTGATTATCAGTTATACGATGGTTCGTCCGGCTGAAAAATAAACGGGTATAGGTTTATGTAAGAATTATTTGTAGAATCATGTTCAAGGAAGGTCCGCATAGCCGCCGCAGCTATTTCCTCCGTCACCCCGCTCCCGCTTAGTTCAAAACGTAGCGGACAGTAAGCTCGTGAGAAACCTCGCTAACTGCCGACGTTTTTCAATAGGTGCCTTGAGGAAAATAGCTGCTCTAGCTATGCTGCTTTTGTTTGTATTCAAAACACGTTTGTTTTTTACTTGTTCTTGTAATTTTACCTGTATTGCTGTGTCGTTATTCTTTCATTCTCGAATTGTCCTATGGTCAGCCTAAAATTAGAGAAGAAAA
>CAMWWW010000025.1 GCA_947178015.1 uncultured Clostridia bacterium | reverse complement strand
TATGCACCGACGTTTTTCAATAGGTGCCTTGAGGACTATAGGCGATTCTCTGCGCGGACCTTTCCTAAGAATGATTACACAAATCGCTTTTACATAAATCTATCCAAACTTGCCCAAATTGTTTATTATAAGATACCAAAATAGTCTATGTTCGTCGTTGTATTAACATATCTTAAGCTTAAATTTTTGAATATCCTTCTCGCAGGTCACGCGTTCAATCTGTCCGCCAAGCTGCTGCAGTTTTTTATCAAGCCCCTCGTAGCCGCGCTCTATATATTGTATATCATCGATAACCGTACAGCCATCCGCCGCCAATCCCGCGATAATCAGAGCTGCTCCCGCCCTTAAATCAGGCGCGCTGACCTCTGCCCCGGTCAGCTTTCTCACTCCATCCACAATCGCTGTATTTCCTTCTACTTTAATGGATGCCCCCATCTTTGCCAGCTCATCCACATATTTAAATCGATTGTCAAAGATCGTCTCTGTCACAATACTAGTTCCATGTGACAAAGCGAGCGTCACTGTCATCTGCGGCTGCATATCCGTCGGAAAACCCGGATATGGCAGCGTCTTTATTTGTGTGTGCTTAAGCTCGCTGTTTCCAAATACACGGACCGCATCGTCCTCCTCCGTGATCTGACAGCCAATCTCCATCAGCTTAGCAGAAATCGCCTCCAGATGCTTTGGTATCACGTTGCGGACAATCACGTCCCCTTTTGTGGCTGCCGCCGCCAGCATAAAGGTTCCCGCCTCGATCTGATCTGGGATAATGGAATACTCTGTTCCATGCAGAGTCCTCACACCCTTAATGCGTATCACGTCTGTGCCGGCCCCTTTGATATTTGCCCCCATGCTGTTCAGGAAATTTGCCACATCCACCACATGCGGCTCCTTCGCTGCATTTTCAAGAATGGTATTTCCCTCAGCCAGTACCGCCGCCAGCATAACATTTATGGTTGCGCCTACCGATACCACATCAAAATACAGATGACATCCTTTTAAAGAATCTGTCTCTGCCATAATCATGCCATGCTCAATCTTAACTCTGGCGCCTAACGCCTCAAAGCCTTTTTTATGTTGGTCTATCGCGCGGATTCCAATATTACATCCGCCCGGAAGCGGAACCTCCGCCTTTTTATATTTTCCAAGCAGCGCCCCTAGAAGATAATAGGACGCACGTATTTTCTTGATGGAATCATATCCCACATGTACCATATGGATCGTCTTTCCTGTAATTTTGACCGTATGCCTGCCAAGACGCTCCACCTCTGCGCCAATGCTCTGAATCGCGCTTAAGATTACGCTGATATCCCGAATATCAGGAATGTTCTCCACGATCACCGGCTCATCACACAAAATTGCAGCCGCCAATATCGCCAATGCTGCATTTTTGGCGCCACCGATCTCGACTTCTCCTATCAGCGGAATTCCGCCTTTTATCACATATTGCTCCATTGCGCACCTCTATATTGAATCAAATTGATCTCTCTTTCAAATGGTCCCTAAAAAAGTCTATAATAGATTATAGCACATATTCCTAATTTGTAAACCTGATTTTTCTTCTCACAACATACCTGCTTTCTATACGTGCCTGCGCGAATGTACCTTGCATAATTGTTGGATGAAATACCTTCCTCCTCTACTCGCCCCGCCTACTGCGCTTGCAGTTATTTTCTTTACGCAGCACGGCGCATAAAAAGAGAGAACACGTTCTGCCTACACGTGTTCTCTCTGATTTTAGATTTTTTCTCTAATAAAGATAATTAAGTGGATTGACTGCCGTACCATTGATAAGAATCTCAAAATGCAGATGCGGTCCTGTACTATTTCCAGTATTTCCGCTTAATCCAATACGCTCACCCTGATTTACATACTCTCCGCTGCTCACTGTAATCTTGCTTAAATGGGCGTATCTGGTCTGTTTGCCGTCTGGATGCTGAATCAGCACAGAATATCCATATCCGCCATTCCAGCCAGCGCTCACTACTCGTCCGCCGCTGGATGCCACTACCGTTGAGCCAGTAGAAATTCCCCAGTCTACGCCCTTGTGTGTTCTTCCCCAGCGCGGGCCAAAATAAGAAGTCAGTGTACCGCCTGATATTGGCTTAATATAAGTAGGCGGCGTCATGGTTCCTCTCTCGATAATCTTTGGCTGCGAACCAATCAAAATATTTTCGTGAACGATTTCTCTATCTGTCTCCTTGCCATTTCTGGTGCTGACAATTGCCACCACCTCGCGGTGTCCGACTGTGCCTTCCTGCTGTACTACCTGTGTGGTGGTATACCAGCTATCATTGTCAATGTATATGACATCCGCCTGATAATCCTCCTCGTATGTCACCTCTTCTTCCATCAACACAGAAAGCTCCGGCTCCGGCACTGTGATAATCAGCTCCTGATCGATCTGTAAAATCGAATTCTCTGTCACATTTTCATTCAACTCAAATAATTTGGAGGTAGACATATTGTTTTTCTCAGCGATTATCGACATGCAATCACCCGGAACTACAATATAGATCTCATTTTCCTCCTTTTCCTTTGTCAGCAGATCATAGGCTGCCTCTACTGTAGTAAGCTGCTCTGCCGCCACATAGGATTCCACAATCTCCACCTGCTGTTCAAATCCAACTAACAGCAATCCATCCTCATAGATAGGCTCGTCCTCCACTGGCGTCTCCTCACCTCCAGCCGCCTCAGCAGACGCGAATACCACGGTATTCTCGTTTGACTCCATGCCCGGCTTGGAAATATTGGCAGTGAGTGCCGTAAAAGGACTCTCCTTATCCTCCACCAACTCTATCGCAAATTCATCATTGATGTCAAAACGGTTCTTTGTTTCATTTAACAGGCGGATTACCTCCTCCTTTGTGGCAAGGTGGAGCGTTGTCTCGTTAATCTTAACCGTATATGCCTCCTGCTTTGGCAGAACCACCGAATCCTTCAGCACATCACACATTGCCAGAACGATCTCTTCCTTGTCCTGCCTTGCACCAAACAAACGCTTTTCTTCTGTCACCACAAGCTGAGGGTCCATATATACCAATGTTCCCGCTTCCTGTGTCACCCGCTTTCTCGCCTCCATAAGCGCTGTTTGAGCAAGCTCCTCATTATCTGCTGCCCCAATCACCTGTCCATTTAACTCTATCTCAAAATAACTGTGCTCGTCGGAAGCTGCCTTCTCATACAAAGGATATGCAAAGGTAAGGCACACGGCTATCGCCGCCATCGACTTTAGCATTGTCATCCTAGCTTTTCTGCGCAATAATTCAGCCTTCTTCATGGTTCCTCCATTATTTAATGTTTTCGTAACAATTACGTAACAATTTTATTTTACCAAGGCTTTTCCATTTTGTAAAGTGTTTTTTACACATAGCCCCCTTTTTCCAACTTCTCCTTGATAGTTTCCACCGTGGTAATCAGATCCATACTTCCTTCATCCATTATAATATCTGCATATTTTTCATACAGCGGCGTTCTCTCATCATACAGATCCTTTAGGGTACACCCATCCTTAAGCACAACACCGCGTGCCCTGAGATCGCCCAGACGCTCCTCAAGGTTCTTATAACTCAATTTAAGATACACAATCGTGCCAATCTCTTTTAAGTGCTCCATTGCCTCCCTGCCATAGATCACGCTCCCGCCGGGCGCGATAACGGTATATTCTGCCTTTATTTCTGCATTGACGCGATTCTCTATCTCCATAAATCCATCGTTGCCCTCATCTGCTATAATTTCTCTTAAAAGACGCTTTTCCTGTTCCTGAATCACGATATCCATATCTACAAACTGGTAGCACAAAAGCTTTGCCAGCACAACACCGATCGTGCTTTTCCCACTTCCGGGCATACCAATAAGAATAACATTCTTCTTCATATCATTTTATACTCCATTCCTTTATCATCCTAAAGCCTAATTTCTATATTACCATAAATATCCAGAAAATCAAGTGGCGTATTTCTACATATAACACGCATTAACAACTTTTTAAAAATAGCATCGCTTCTCTAAAAGTTAAAAATTGGTGTACGGCATAAAAAAAGTCCAGAAACCATATTCCGAACCTTTTACTGTTATCTATTATTTATGATAGGACAACAAAATATTCTGCCCCATGATAAAAGGAAGAAACGCCGCGCCCTTTCGAAGCACTCTCAAAAAACAGACTTAAGCCTTATAGCTGTCATTCCCCATTCCCAACCAAGAGCGAAAATTCCTGCTCTCAGTCCTTCTTATGCTGCTTTCCTTCGGCGTCGAAGCCGGCTGTTTCTTCCATTCACCCATTCGCTTCACCTCAACTCCATGGAACACCCTGTCGAGATTATGCTTCTCTCTCCACTATCTGATCCAGATATTCTAACAACCGATGAATAATCTTTCTTTTCTCCACCTTGCTGCAATTTGTCAAAATATCATCCAGATCAAAGTTTTCCTTTCTCTTTCCCACAATCAGATAAGTTGCATCAATATTTAAGCGCTCATAAAGAACCAAAACCTTTTCTAATGTCAAGCCGCTAGAGCCCAATTCAATTTTACGGTAATGTTCCTCCACCACTCCTAATATCTCAGCAAAACGAAACTGCGTATATCCCATATTTTCCCGGATCTCTCTTAACCGTCGTCCTATTTCGACATTTAACTCCTTCTTTTCCCGCACCATCTGTCACCTCCGTATATTACATTTATCTTACCAGTAATAAGACAGGTATGACAGATTACATCCTATACCATTTCACATCACTTTATGCTCTCGGCATTATTATAATAGAAAAAATTGCAATTTTATGCCGAATCGTCTATACTAAATGAATATACTGGTGTAAAAAATACACGATATGTTCAAAAAGGAGCCTGCTATGCCACCTCTTCATCTATTTATTAAGCCTGCATCGGGAATCTGCAATCTTCACTGCAGTTATTGTTTTTATTCGGATATTATGAACCTCCGCCGCATCCCATCCTATGGCATGATGTCGGAGGACACACAAAAGGAGCTTATAAAAAAAGCCTTCGCCTACGCAGAAGGAGAATGTACCTTTTCTTTTCAAGGAGGAGAACCCACGCTCGTCGGGCTGTCCTTCTACCATAAATTTGTCGCACTTTGTTATAAGTACAATCGGACAAATCTAACGCTCCACTTTGCCATACAAACGAACGGATACCAACTTTCAGAGGAATGGGCTGCTTTTTTTGCCAAACATCACTTTCTTGTAGGAATTTCCTTGGATGGTACCGTTCACACTCACAATGTCTACAGGCGCACGCCAGAGAACAAGGATACTTTTTATGATATTATGAACACCATACACCTACTTCAAAGCTGTCAGGTAGACTTTAATATTCTTACTGTAGTCAATAAAAAAACAGCGGCAAATATAGACAAGATATACCGCTTTTACCAAAAAAATAAGTTTGAATATTTGCAGTTTATTCCCTGCCTCGATCCCCTCCAAGCTGATCCCGGTTCTATGGAATATTCTCTGACCCAAGAAGCCTATGCTTCTTTTCTGTGCCGCCTGTTCGATCTATGGTATACAGATTTTAAGGCTGGGCGAGGTATCTCCATTCGATTGTTTGACAACTATCTCTCTCTGCTGATCTATGGATATGCAGAAGCATGCGATATGAACGGTGTCTGCAGCATGCAGCATGTTGTGGAAGCGGATGGAAGTGTCTATCCCTGTGATTTCTACGTTATGGACTCCTACTGCCTTGGAAATATCACAACCACAGATCTTACCACTATCCATCAAAGAAGAAAAGAGATAAGATTTATAGAAACTTCTGAGATAAAACCTCCCGCCTGCGTATCCTGTGAATTCTATTCCCTCTGCCGCGGAGGCTGTATGCGCTATCGCATAAAAACAGACAAAACAGAACCTGCAAAAAACTATTTCTGTTCTGCATACCGTCAATTTTTTGCACACGCTCTGCCAAGGTTGAAAGAACTGGCGCAATTGGTAGCGAGGGTATTGTAATCGGTCTCCTTTATCCAAATCAGGGGAAGCACGGTTTTATCTACCGAAATCAAAAAAGGTCTGCCTACATACTCTCTAGGCAAGACCTTTCCTAATATACAAGATACTACTTATTATAACCTTCTGGATTTGCTAACTGCCAGCGCAGGCTGTCCTCGCACATATCGTCTAGTGTTCTTTCTGCCTTCCATCCAAGCTCCTCATATGCAAGAGCTGGATCGGCATAGCACTCTGCGATATCGCCCGCTCTTCTCGGCTTAATCACATAGGGAATATCCTTGCCTGCCGCCTTGGAAAATGCCTTTACAACCTCCAGCACACTGTAGCCCTTGCCTGTTCCTAGATTATAAATGCGTACCTTACTTTCCTTTTTCAGCATATTCAACGCTTTTACATGTCCTGCTGCCAAATCCATCACATGAATATAATCACGCACGCCCGTTCCATCTGGAGTCGGGTAATCATTGCCGAATACACCAACCTCTTTCAGCTTTCCAACTACCACCTGTGTAATATACGGCGTCAGATTGTTTGGTATCCCTTTCGGGTCTTCGCCAATTCTTCCACTTTTATGTGCTCCAACTGGATTAAAGTAGCGAAGCAATATCACATTCCACTCTGGATCTGCTGTGTGGAGATCGGTGAGAATTTCCTCCAGCATTAATTTTGTTCTGCCATAAGGGTTTGTCACTGACAGTGGGAAATCCTCCTTGATCGGCACACTCTTCGGACTTCCGTACACGGTTGCAGAAGAGCTAAACACAATCTTCTTCACCCCATGATTTCTCATCACATCGCAGAGCACTAAGGTGCCTGTGATATTATTATAATAATATTCCAGAGGCTTCTCAACCGATTCGCCCACAGCCTTAAGCCCCGCGAAATGTATGACTGACTCAATCTCTTCTTTGTCAAATATCTTCTCCATCGCCTCACGGTCAAGCAGATCTGCCTCATAAAATGTAATCTTCTTTCCCGTGATCTCCTCCACACGTCTCACCGCCTCTGCACTGGAATTACAGAGATTATCTACAACAACCACCTCATAGCCTGCCTCCAAAAGCTCTATGCAGGTGTGGCTTCCAATAAATCCCGCGCCGCCTGTCACTAAAACTGCCATATCAACCCTCTTTTCTGCGCTGCTTTCTATTTCTTCAAGCAGAGAAAGCGTTCCGCCCTATCCGCTCTGCTGATAGATTCCTTAGATGCCCATGCATATAAAACTATTTTGTGCCAAGCAGCGCACAGACACAAAATGCACTATCTTTTTCACCTTAAATTATAGATATCCGCTTTGCCTAAAACGTATTATTCCTCGATAAGCTCCACTTCTACCTTGTCCAGATGCCAGATATCATCTACATAATTCTGGATGGTTCTGTCAGAGGAGAATTTGCCGCATTTTGCTGTATTCAACATTGCCATTCTCGCCCATGCACTTCTGTCACGATATGCCTTATCCACCTTTTTATGTGCCTCAGCGTAGGACTGGAAATCTTTTAAGATAAAATAAGTATCTGCCCTGTCGCTCTGTCTGGTGTTTAGCAAGGAGTCATAGATCTCACGGAACAATTCTGGATCATTTGGTGCATAGTATCCATTGATAAGCTGCATCAGTACCTTGCGGACTGCCTGATCGCTGTTGAAAATATCCATCGGATTATAGCCGCCCTCATTTTCATAGCGGATAACCTCGTCAGAGCTTAGACCAAAGATAAAGGCGTTTTCTGCTCCTACCTCCTCCACGATCTCCACATTGGCTCCATCCATGGTTCCAAGTGTAACCGCACCATTCAGCATAAACTTCATATTGCCGGTACCAGAAGCCTCTTTGCTTGCTGTGGAGATCTGCTCGCTGACATCAGCAGCAGCAAAGATAATCTCTGCATTGGATACACGGTAATTTTCAATAAATACCACCTTCAGTTTTCCATTGATGGACTTATCGTTATTGATCACCTCAGCGACACTGTTGATCAGCTTAATGGTCAGCTTTGCACGGCGATAACCCGCTGCTGCCTTTGCGCCAAAGATAAAGGTTCTCGGATAGAAATCCATATCAGGATTTTCCTTAATCTCGTTGTACAGATGCATCACATGAAGGATATTCAAAAGCTGGCGCTTATATTCATGCAGACGCTTTACCTGAACATCGTAGATGGAATTCGGATCGATCTCCACCCCATTGTTCTCCAGAATATATTTTGCCAGACGCACCTTATTCTGATACTTAATCTGCATAAATTCTTCCTGACATTTTACATCATCCACATAGACAGACAAACGATCCATCTGCATTAAATCTGTGATCCAGCCATCCCCAATCTTATTTGTCACCCAACTTGCCAAAAGCGGATTTGCGTGAAGCAAAAATCTTCTCTGGGTGATACCATTTGTTTTATTATTAAATTTCTCCGGCATCATCAGATAAAAGTCATGCAATGTCTCTTTCTTGAGAATCTCTGTATGCAGCTTTGCCACACCATTGACAGAGAAGCCTCCAACAATCGCAAGATGAGCCATCTTTACCTGACCATCATAGATAATAGCCATACTCTTTATTTTATCCTGCTGTCCCGGATATTTATTCTGAATCTCCAGAATAAAGCGGCGGTTAATCTCCTCCACAATCTGGTAGATTCTTGGAAGCAGCCTTGAGAACAGCTCGATCGGCCATTTTTCCAGCGCCTCAGACATAATCGTGTGATTGGTGTAAGCACAGGTCTTTGTCGTCACATTCCATGCCTCTTCCCATGTAAGTCCTTCCTCATCCATAAGGATTCTCATAAGCTCTGCCACCGTGACAGTAGGATGCGTATCATTTAGCTGGAATGTCACCTTCTCATGCAATTTCTTAATATCGCTGTGCTTATCCTTGTACTTCTTTACCGCAGTCTGGATGCTTGCGGAAATGAAGAAATACTGCTGTTTTAAGCGAAGCTCCTTACCTGCATAGTGGTTATCGTTCGGGTAGAGCACCTCGACAATCGTTCTTGCCAGATTTTCCTGCTCTACCGCCGTTTGATAATCTCCCTTATCAAAAGATGCCAGATTAAAACGCTGCACTGGCTGCGCATCCCAGATGCGAAGTGTGTTGACCACATTATTTCCATAACCCACAATCGGAAGATCGTAAGGCACTGCGCGGACTACCTGATAGTTTTCCTGAATAAAATGCTCTCTGCCGTTCGCGTCTCTCACCACGCGCACATAACCGCCAAATTTTACCTCTGTCGCATACTCGTCTCTGCGAATCTCAAATGGATTGCCGTCCTTTAACCAATCATCGGGAGCTTCCACTTGATAGCCATCCTCAATCTTCTGCATAAACATTCCGTAACGGTAGCGGATGCCGCAGCCATAAGCAGAATAGCCGAGAGAAGCAAGCGAATCCAAAAAGCATGCTGCCAGACGCCCCAGACCACCATTTCCAAGAGCGGCATCCGGCTCCTGATCCTCAATCAGATTCATATCACAGCCAAGCTCCTTTAGAGCCTCCTTCACCCCGTCATAAAAGGTTAAGTTAATCAGGTTATTGCCAAGCGCTCTTCCCATCAAAAATTCCATGGACAGATAATATACTGTCTTCGGATCACTCTTCTCATACTCCTTCTGCGTCGCAAGCCACGCATCAATAATAGCATCCTTCACTGCATAGGAAACCGCCGTAAAAATCTGATGCGGCGTCGCCTCCTCGATCGTTCTTCTGAATAATGTCTTTACATTATACAGCACACTTCTCTTAAAAAACTCCTTGTCAAACCTTCTTTTCAACTTTGATGTCCTCCTTAAATTTTTATCTAAAAATTGTAACACTCTACATCGTCTTTTCTACACCAAGCATTGTTTTCTCTCCGTTGATGTCCCATTCCTTTGAGATGCCGGAAAGCTGTCCGATCACGATCTCTTCTGCCAAAACGATTCTTCTGATCTCCTCTCCATGCTTTCTGAGAATCTCGGCAAGCTTTTCATTTTCTGTCTGATATACCCGGATGTGATCCGTCACCTCAAAGCCTGCTTCCTTTCGCATGGTCTGCAACTTGCTGATCAGCTCTCTGACATACCCCTCCTCAATCAACTCTGGTGTGAGATTGGTATCCAGCACAACTGTAATACCATTATCGCTGTCTGACACATATCCCTCTGTCTGAGCTGTCTCAATCAATAAATCTTCCTTTGCAATAGCCTCCTCTTTACCGTTCAGCAACACGGTCAGAGTGCCCTTCTCATTCAGCTCGTCCATCGCCTCATTGCCGTTCAGACCGGAAAGCAGCTCCTTCAATGCATGGATCTGACTGCCAAAACGCTTGCCTAATGTGCGAAGCTGCGGCTTAAAGCTGTAAGAGGTAAAGCTTCTCACATCGTCTGTATACTGCACGCTCTTGACATTCAGCTCTTCTTCTATAATCTTTGTATAGAATTCAGAAAGCTCTTCCTTTTCTGTCTTTACAAACATCGCGCGGATCGGCTGGCGGTTTTTGATGGCGGCTGCGTTCCGGCATGCCCTGCCAAGCACCACAACCTTGACCACCTCGTCCATATCTGCCTCCAAGCGCTTGTCAATCCACTCTGTTTTCACCTCTGGGAAATCACACAGATGGATGCTCTCTGGCGCTGCCTTATCATTTGTCCTCACCAGATTCTGATAGATCTCCTCTGTCATAAATGGAATCATAGGCGCCGCGGCCTTGCAGATTGTCACAAGTGCTGTGTATAGGGTCATATAAGCACAAACCTTATCCTGCTCCATACCCTTTGCCCAAAAACGCTCCCGGCAGCGCCTTACATACCAGTTGCTTAACTCGTCGACAAAATCTTGCAGCGACCTTGCAGCCTCTGGAATCCGATAATTCATCAGATCGTCGTCGACCTCCCCGACCACGGTATTCAACCTTGACAGCAGCCATTTATCCATAATGGGAAGGGCATCATACTCCAAGGAATATTTCGTTGCGTCAAAATTATCTATATTCGCATAAGTAATAAAAAATACATAGGAATTCCACAACGTTCCCATAAATTTGCGCTGTCCCTCCGTGACAGCTTTGTCATGAAAACGATTTGGCAGCCACGGTGCGCTATTAATATAGAAATACCATCGCACCGCGTCCGCGCCATGCTTTGCAAGCGCTTCAAATGGATCAACGGCATTTCCCTTGGACTTGCTCATCTTCTGTCCATTCTCATCTTGAACAAGCCCCAGCACAATTACATTCTTATACGGCGCCTTATGAAAGAGCAGTGTAGATTCTGCAAGCAGCGAATAAAACCATCCTCTTGTCTGATCCACCGCCTCAGAGATAAAATCTGCCGGGAATTGTTTTTCAAATAATTCCTTATTTTCAAATGGATAATGATGCTGCGCAAACGGCATTGCTCCAGAATCAAACCAGCAGTCAATCACCTCCGGCACACGCCTCATCTCTTTGCCGCACTTCGGGCATGAAATCGTTACTGCGTCGATAAATGGCCGGTGCAGCTCAATCTGTTCAGGACAATTATCGGACATTTCCTTTAATTCCTGAATACTTCCTATGGCATGCTGTTCCCCGCACGCACACTCCCAGATATTCAGTGGGGTTCCCCAATAACGATTGCGGCTGATACCCCAATCCTGAATATTCTCCAGCCAGTCGCCAAAGCGCCCTTTTCCTATACTCTCTGGTATCCAATGGATCGTGTTATTATTCTGAATCAACTCTTCTTTCACAGCCGTCATCTTGATAAACCACGACTCTCTTGCATAATAGATAAGCGGTGTATCACATCTCCAGCAGTGCGGATAGCTGTGTTCAAAGGTTGGAGCGGCAAATAAAAGCCCTCGCTTATCCAGATCGATTAGGATCTCCTTATCTGCCTTTTTGCAGAATACACCATGCCATGGTGTCTCCTTGGTCATCTCTCCCTTCGTATCCACTAGCTGCACAAAAGGAAGATCATAATTTCTTCCCACATTTGCATCATCCTCGCCAAATGCAGGCGCAATATGCACAACTCCTGTGCCGTCCGTCAACGTAACATAACCGTCGCAGGTCACAAAATGTGATTTCTTATTCTGCTTTTGGCAGATATCTATCACAAAATCAAACAAAGGCTCATACTCGGTATACTCAAATTCCTTCCCGGTAAAGCGCTCCAATATCTCATACGTATTTTCTGAAAGGACTGTGTCGCAAAGAGCCTCCGCCATATAATAGATGACATCCTCTTCCTTCATCCTTACCTTCACATAACTCTCCAAAGGATTCACACAAAGCGCCACATTAGATGGAAGCGTCCATGGTGTGGTCGTCCACGCAAGAATATATTCCTTTTCTGCGTTCTTAACCTTAAATTTTACAATCGCCGATTTCTCTTTTACATCCTTGTAGCCCTGAGCGACCTCATGGCTGGAAAGCGGTGTTCCGCAGCGCGGGCAATAAGGAACAATCTTGAAGCCCTTATACAGAAGCTTCTTCTCCCAGATCTGCTTAAGCGCCCACCATTCCGATTCAATAAAGTCATTTTCATAAGTGACATATGGATGTTCCATATCTGCCCAGAAACCCACGGTTCCTGAGAAATCCTCCCACATCCCCTTATACTTCCAGACACTCTCCTTACAATGACTGATAAAGGGCTCCACGCCATATCCCTCTATCTGCTCTTTTCCATTCAGCCCTAAGAGCTTCTCCACCTCCAATTCTACAGGAAGCCCATGCGTGTCCCATCCCGCTTTTCTCGGTACCATATATCCCTTCATTGTGCGGTATCTTGGAATCATATCCTTAATCACGCGGGTCAGCACATGCCCGATATGTGGCTTGCCATTCGCGGTGGGCGGTCCATCATAGAAGGTATACGTATCCCCTTCCCTCCGATTTTCCATACTCTTCTTAAAAATATCATTATCCTTCCAGAATTGCTCAATCTTTTTTTCTCTCTCCACAAAGTTCAAGTCCGTTGACACCTTGTTATACACGTTTTCTCCTCCATTTCTATTCTGGCGGCAAAAAGCTGTCATGCTGCGCAGCTCTTCCCAACTGCTAAAAAAACCTTCACCCTGCAAACAGGGCAAAGGTTATTCTCTGCTGTACCACCTATTTCAACATACTGTAATATGAGTCCCGGATAACGGCAGGACACCGGCAAAGCCTACTCGCTTCAGCTATGCAACTCCAGAGTGATCTTCATCTGCCGCCTACTCGTGCTGGATCGCACCCTCCCAGCTCTCTGTACCTTTGGGAAACAGATTACTCTCTCTATCCTTGTTATTTTTGCATATGGCAATTCATGGTTTTATTATAAACTTTCCTATTTTTATTGTCAAGTACCTATAAATTTGAGATATGGCATCCATAATTTATAGACGCTTACTCATAGATTTATGGAAAGGGGGTTCCTATAATCATTTTTGAAGATGGTCCGCATAGCCAGCGCAGCTATTTCCTCCGTCAC